>CALHGI010000504.1 GCA_938029995.1 uncultured cyanobacterium
GTGGTGGCGTTTGCCCTGACCTTAAGCCAAATACCGATGGCGCCAGCCACCGCCCCCTTTGCCACCGCACCCCCTGCCACCGCAACAGCCACCGCCCAAGATATTCCTTGGGAGCCCTATTCTGCGCAACGGTTAAGCGAATTACACCGGATGGGCAAACCTGTTTTCGTGGATTTTACGGCGGACTGGTGCATTACCTGTTTAGTCAATCGGCAGGTCACATTGAGCCAGCCCCAGGTGATCGCAGCCTTCGCGGCTAACGATGTGACCTATCTAAAAGCTGATTGGACTCGTCGCGATCGCACCATCACCACCGCCCTTGAATCCTTCGGCCGCAGCGGCGTTCCCCTCTATGTCCTATACCCAAGCGACCCATCGGCTGAACCAACCCTACTGCCCCAGCTACTGTCAGCGCCCCAGGTCATCCAGGCGCTAGAAGCTCTCTAACCCCCCGTTTGTATGCCCCCAGAGATGGCTCGGGCGACGGCGTTCGCCCAGCCTCTCCGTTGGTGGTGGAGCTCATCCCCTAGCCCTCTGGGGCAGCCATGCCAACGGCTCCGTTCCGGGGAGCCTTACATTTTTGGAGGCGCTGCTGATCCTCGGTATGATTTGATCTGCGAAATTCGGATGTATCGCGTCATTTCCAGATCGGTTCATCCCCTAAATCAGCAACGGCTTTTGGACATGTACACAACCAATAAAACCCAGGCAAATTTGATCTGGGATTCAGCAGATTTTAAGCACCAGCCCATACCTTAAAGACAAACCATAATTTACTTATTAAACAAGCTTGTAAATGTCCATTAAATTTAGGCGTTACTCTCTTATCCTGCTAACAAGCTTGTTAGCAACCGGTGGCGTTTTTGCCATCAACCGATTTCTCACCTTCACAAAAGCAGCCTCACCAACAGAATCAAGCTTAGCGTCAGCCCTCCCCATCCCCGCCGATCCATCCTCTCTCGATCCAACAGTCAGATCCGTGCTAACCGTTGCCGGTGTAGAATCCGGCAACATAGATGACGCCATTGACTATATCGATAACCATTGGCAGCCCGAGCTCACCCCCATGCTCGTCGATGCCCTCACCCTAGTCAGCGATTTTCAAACCATAAAACGCATCACTGTTTTATTGCAGGTAAAAACAGGACAACATCACAGTTATGACATCCATGCCTGGTATAAGTGGCTATGGAATCAGCCCCCCCTAGAACATCCCCAATACGGCTCATTTAAGTCCATCCTCTTCAGCTACATTGACCCCAAATTTAGCACCTACTTTAACGATCAACAGACTCGCAATATTCGGCTAGACGAAGTCCGGTGGGGTGGGGTTCAACAGGATGGCATCCCCCCCCTGCGTCAGCCTAAAATGATTACGGCCAAAGACGCTGACTATCTTGACGACAACAATGTCGTCTTTGGAATTGCCGTAAATGGCGATGTGCGGGCCTATCCAAAACGGATCTTAGCCTGGCATGAAATGTTTGTAGATACCGTGGGCGGTGTCCCCGTTACGGGTGCCTACTGCACCCTGTGCGGCACCATGATTTTATATAAGTCTGAAATCAATGGCGTCCAACATCAGTTTGGCACCAGTGGCTTTCTCTATCGCTCCAATAAATTAATGTATGACCAGGCCACCCAGTCGCTGTGGGTCACCCTGCTGGGGCAGCCAGCCATTGGCCCCTTAGCCCAGCAGGACCTTGCCCTAGAGCATCTCAGCGTTGTCACAACAACTTGGGGGGAATGGCGACGGCGGCACCCTGAAACCCAAGTATTATCTTTAGATACCGGCCATAGCCGGGATTATGGTGAAGGTGTGGCCTACCGTGACTACTTTGCCACCGATGATCTGATGTTTAATGTGCCAAACTTGGATGAACGGCTAGCCAATAAGGACGAAGTGTTGGGATTGTTGTTTCCAAACTATAGCGAGCAACCCTTAGCCATCAGTACAGACTTTTTATTAGATAATCCGGTTTACCATGATCGCATGGGCCAGCTTGACTTTGTTGTGCTGACCGATGCCTCCGGAGCAAACCGTGTATACGACAATCAAGGCCTGAAGTTTAGTCAATACGATGGTGCAGAGACAGCGGTAGACAGCCAGGGACGTCCCTGGCAGCTGACGGAAGATGGCCTCACCGGACCGGACGGTAAAACCCTCAAGCGTTTACCCGCCTTCCGGGCCTTTTGGTTTGGTTGGTATGCCACCTATACCCAAAGTCGCCTAGTTCAATAGGCTAAAGGTCTGGCTAGGGACTGTATCTGACGAGAGACTACTAGAGACTATATTTGATCGAACAACCATAGGGTTGAGTCACGGCAGGGTCCACAGCAAGCTCTGACCCCAAACTCGCTAACGCCGCTTGCACATAGTTCGTAGCCCCCGCCACATCCGTTGGGTCAGCAGACGGAATGTTATCAATCCCCCCCATGTAGCGCAGGTCTCCCTGGGGATCGATCACATACATGTGGGGGGTGGTACGGGCGCTGTACAAACGGCCAATCTCCCCCTCGGGGTCCAAAATCACTGCGGTGGGGCTGGCATCACGGCTGGTGGTAAGTTGATTGGCCTCCTCGGCGGTGACATGGCCCTGTTGCCCAGGGGCCGAGGAAATGATCGACAACCACACAATTCCCTGGTCTGTTGCCTCTGCCTGCAACCGTTGCATATTGCCACTCGTATAATGCTTCCCCGTAAAGGGACATTGGTGGTTCGTCCATTCTAAAACCACCGTTTTACCCTTAAACTCACTGAGTTTACGAGGGACACCGTTGCCATCAATGCCAGTAAAATCAGGGGCGACCTGATTTACACCCACAGGGACGGATTGGGCAACATCGGTGGTCTCCGACTCTGGCTGCCCAGGGGGAATAGCTGATGTGTCAGGCGATATCGCCTGACAGGCTGAAATCATCACAGCCATCGCCAAACAACTGCCCAGTGACAGTGTTCGCCAACCTGGCATTTTCCCGTTTCCCATGGTTATTTTTCTATGGCACAACAACTTTTCCCCAGTCTATCGCCCCTAAATTGGAGTTTGTTGCCGTTACGGCGAAATCTAATCTTTTATAACCAGCTCCCCAGAATTAACTCAGCATTTTTTAAGCCGAACAACCCATAACTGACAACACACTGACAATCAGATGTCACAGGAATGTCACATCGCCTATCTAAGCTATTAATAATCGAATCAAAGCTGTCCCAACCCATGTCTTACCCCCTTCATCCCAAAGCCCATAAGCCCCGCCCCCGCAGCTTAACCATGCTCCTTATGGGGGCCACCCTAGCCACCACAGGCAGCTTCCTAGCCTGGGCACCCCAATCACCGCTGCGCAGCGAAAACCAAACCGCCGTCGCTCAAACAGCCACCGCCCCGGCCATTAGCCCAGCCACTAACCCCAACTTCATCACCGACGTGGTGACCGACGTTGGACCTGCGGTGGTCCGCATCGATGCCTCACGCACCGTCAGTCAGCGGGTGCCAGATGTATTCAACGATCCAGGCTTTCGTCAGTTCTTTGGCGAACGGCTTCCCCAGGGTGGCCGGGAACGCACGGAACGGGGCCTGGGTTCGGGCTTTATCATCAGTGACAATGGCCGC
>CALHGI010000505.1 GCA_938029995.1 uncultured cyanobacterium
CGATAATGGCAGCCATCTTGGCGAAACGTAATAATGCGGCGGGTTAAGGTGGATTTTTGTGGGTCTTCTTCTTTCTCCACCAGCACCAGCCAATTGCTGCCTTCGGTAAAGTGTTGATTGTTGTTTTTGTCTACCTGGCCAGGTTCTGCAATATCAAACACCCATAGCCCCCCTGGCGTCAGGGCCTGATAAATGCGCTCAAACAGCTGTATTAACAAGTTCTCATTGTTATTTGAATCAAACCGATAGTTCAGACATTCCCCAATGGACATGACCACTTGGCAGGGGGGGAGTTCCACTTGAAATAGGGATGCGGTCTGAAACTGGGCTTGGGGCACTCGGGCACGGGCCAGGGTAATCATGGCATCTGAAATATCGATACCAAAAACACCATATCCCAACCGACTAAACTCCAGGGCAGAAATACCGCTACCGCAGCCCAAATCGACAATCAGCCCGTCGCAAATATCGTTGTCAGCCAAAATTTGCTGAATGCCCGCAGCCGACTTACGAGCATGGTCGCCATAGCCAATATCGTGAATATAGGCGAGATCTTGCCGGTAGAAATCCTGCATAATAAGCTGACAAAAAAGCGGGCCATAGTAACCCTAGCGCCAAAGTCGGCTATCAGTGGTCAGGCCTAACAAGTTTTGACACTTTTGCAGACATGGTTCACCCATCGTCACATGGGGCAACCAGAGCGGGGAACCGGACAACAGAGCTACCACCGATCGTCTCGGTAGTCTCGATTATCCCGATAGTCTCCATCGGTAGGTCTGCTATCTGGCCTACGGTCTGGATAGTTGGGATCGCTCCCCTGCCCTCCATAGCCGCGATCGTCATACCCCTGGTCACGATATTGCCGATCGTCATAGCCCCTTTGGGAATAGTCACGGCCAGAGCCCTGATCCGGGTACCCACGCTCTGGATATGCCTGATCTTGAGACCCACGACCATAGTCCCGCTGATCATAGCCGCGACCATATCCTGGGTCTGGGTAGTTTTGGTCTGGGTAGCCGCGACCGTAGCTTTGGTCTGGGTAGTTTTGGTCTTGATAGCCGCGACCGTAGCCCTGATCTTGATAGCCCCGGTCTTGATAGCCCCGGTCTTGATAGCCGCCGCCATAGGGTTGCTGATAGTTGCGGCCATAGGGGCTAGCGTAGGGATCTCGCTGGGGTTGGCCGCCGCTTTCCACATAGCGTTTCAGCTGATAGGCCATGCGCCGTAGCCCGTCCCGCTCATCCTCACGAATAAACGGCAGAAACACCCCCGACAGAGGTCCCATAAAAATATCCCGATGCAAATAACGGGTGCGACCTGGGGTAATTTCCTGCATCTCAAACGAATGCTCGGTTTTTAACCCAGGGATTTTTGACACCCAGCGCAGACAACTGCCTGGGCGCAGTGTGGTCACCACCGGCTGAAACTCTGTGTCAGAATCCCCTTCAATCCGCTGCATCGCCAGAAATACCTCGCGACCCAGCATAAAGTTGGAACGCGGGTCACAGTCGTAGAGAAAGGTATTCCAATAGCGCCAGTCTTCCTTGCGCACCAAGGCATCCCACACATGCATGGCGGGGGCATCAATTTCGATTTCAGCGTAAAGGCTAGGCATGGTAATAGAGGGGCAATGGGGAGTAATAGGCAGGAAAAATAGTTAGGGAGTTAGTAAGAAAAGCGGCGTTGCTGATCCTCGGGATGATTTTACTAGTCTCAATCCGGCTATTAGCCAGGTTTACAGATCGATTCATCCTCTAAATCAGCAACGGCAGAAAAGCAAGTTAACGGAAGATTTTTGGCAAGCTTTTTATGGGGATAGGTCCAGATGTCGCAAGATGGTGCCGTCAGGGCTTAACATTTTTTTACTACATACCCACTCCCCATTATTCGAGGTTTTTGTAAATGGTCAGTTTGACACCGAACCCTAGTTATAGTTTAACCATCCGCATGCATGTGCCCAACCAGACGGGCATGTTGGCCAAGGTAACCCACGCCATTGCAACCGCTGGGGGCAATTTGGGGGATATCGACGTGGTCGAACGGTGTCGAAACAATGTTACCCGCGATGTTAGTGTCGATGCCGCTAGTGCTGAACATGCTGAGAAAATTATGCAGGCGGTGTATGCCTTGGACAACATTGAGGTGGTTAAGGTACACGATCGTACCTTCAAACTCCATGAGGGCGGCAAAATCAGCATGGAGTGCAAGGCTCCGGTGCGCACCCAGGAGGATTTGGCCATGGCCTATACCCCAGGGGTGGGGCGGGTATGTACTGAAATTGCCCGGCACCCAGAACGGGTCTACGACCTGACCATCAAGTCCAATACGGTGGCGATTATCACCGATGGCAGTGCTGTCCTGGGCCTGGGCAATTTGGGCCCCGCAGGTGCCCTGCCGGTGATGGAAGGCAAGGCCATGCTGTTCAAGGAGTTTGCCGGACTCGATGGCTTCCCCATTTGCCTGGATACCCAGGATACCGATGAAATTGTGGAAACGGTGAAGCGGATTGCTCCGGTATTTGGCGGCATTAATTTAGAAGATATTAGCGCCCCCCGCTGTTTTGAGATTGAAGCCAGACTACAGCAGGAATTGGATATTCCTATTTTCCATGACGATCAACATGGGACAGCCATTGTCAGTTTGGCGGCGTTGGTCAATGGACTCAAGGTGGTCGGCAAAGCCATAGGCGATATTAAACTGGTGATCAACGGGGCCGGTGCGGCCGGATTGGCCATGGCGCGCCTATTTAAGAAAGCGGGGGTGAATCACCTGACGGTGTGCGACTCAAAGGGAATTATTGGTCAAGGTCGTGCCGACCTTAACTCCCGCAAGCAGGAGTTTGTTGTCGACCAAAGCGGCACCCTGGCCGATGCCATGGCAGGGGCGGATGTGTTTATGGGGGTGAGCGCCCCCGGTGTGGTCACCGTGGACATGGTGAAATCCATGGCAAAAGACCCGATTGTATTTGCCATGGCTAACCCGGTCCCCGAAATCCAGCCTGAATTGCTGGATGGCATCGTGGCGGTGATGGCCACGGGACGTAGCGACTATGCCAACCAGATTAATAATGTGCTGGCGTTTCCTGGTTTATTGCGGGGGGCCATTGACTGTCGGGCTGAGGCTATTACAACCGGCATGTTTTTGCAAGCGGCCCATGCGATCGCAACGCTTATCCCCGATACGGAGCTGCGCCCTGACCACATCGTCCCCTCCGTCTTTGACCAACGGGTCGCCCTTGCCGTGTCCGCCGCCGTACAGCAGGCTGCCCGTGATGCAGGGGTTGCCAGAAATTAGCCTAGACACGCGCCCCCTGCCATAGTCGAAGCAAGCCCATGTATGGGC
>CALHGI010000506.1 GCA_938029995.1 uncultured cyanobacterium
TGTTCGTGACTGCATCTCCCCTCCAGCCCCAGGCGCAAACGGCCAAATCCCAGACCTTGGTGGTCAAAATTGGCACCTCTAGTCTGACCCGATCCGATAACCAGCTGGCCCTATCGGTGCTGGCCCGTTTAGTCGAAACCCTAAGTCAGCTGCAGCAACAGGGTCATCGGGTAATTTTGGTGTCTTCGGGGGCGGTGGGGGTGGGCTGCGCCCGACTGGGCCTCAAGGAACGCCCCAAGGCGATTGAACAAAAACAGGCGGTGGCGGCCGTAGGCCAAGGACGGCTGATGCGGGTCTATGACGATTTGTTTACGGTGCTGGAGCAGCCCATTGCCCAGGTACTCCTCACCCGCAGCGATTTGATGCAGCGTTCGCGCTATGTCAATAGCTATCGCACCTTTCAACAGCTATTTCAGCTGAATGTCATTCCCATCGTCAACGAAAATGATACCGTCGCCGTAGACGAGCTGAAGTTTGGCGATAATGATACGCTGTCGGCCCTAGTAGCAAGCTTGGTGGGGGCCGACTGGCTGTTTTTACTCACCGATGTGGATCGGCTCTATTCCGCCGATCCACGGGCTAATCCAGATGCCACCCCCATCACTTGGGTGCAACATCTGGAGGATTTGAACATTGACGTAGGCGATCGGGGTTCAGCCTGGGGCACCGGTGGCATGATCACCAAGTTGGAAGCGGCACGCATTGCCACCAGCTCGGGTATTCGCATGGCCATTACCAACGGCCAGTCCCCGGAGAATATTCTCAAGATTTTGGCGGGTGCTCCCCTGGGCACTCAATTTGCCCCCCAGCCCCAGCCCAATAATGCCCGCAAACGTTGGATCGCCAATGGCCTGCAACCGAGTGGGCGGTTATATTTAGACCCGGGGGCTGTTAGGGCCGTCGGCCAGGGGGGGAAGTCCTTACTGTCTGCTGGTATTGAGGCCATTGAGGGGGACTTTCAGGCTCAGGATGCGGTGATATTGTGCGATCGCAACGACCAAGAAATTGCCCGGGGTCTCGTCAACTATAACCACCATGAACTTCAGCAGATTCGAGGCCGCCGTTCCAGTGAAATTTTCATGATCTTGGGCTACGACGGTGCCGATACGGTGGTACATCGCGATAACTTAGTGCTAAATCCTGACGCCCCCGGATTTGAAATGAAACCTATGGCAGCAAATGAGCAGACCCAGTAACTTAGTGAAAGTGGGTCAACATCAGAGCGGCCAAAATACCCAAGGGCAAGGATAGTATGGCTCACTAGCCCCCTATGACTGCGTGATTACTTTTATTGATATTACTTACCCTTAAAAATATTTCCTATGACTAACTCCAATAATCCAGCACCATCGATTCTCGTAACCGGCGGCGCTGGCTATATCGGTTCCCATGCCGTGCTCGCCCTAGAACAGGCGGGCTACCAAGTGGTCATTTTAGACAGCATGGAATATGGTCATCCAGACCTGGTAAAGCAACACCTCAACGCCACCCTGGTGGAAGGCAACACAGCGGACCGCCCCCTGCTGGACCAACTCTTCAACCAGTACAACTTTGCCGCAGTAATGCACTTTGCCGCCTATATCGCCGTGGGTGAGTCCGTAACGGCACCGGCAGATTACTATCGCAACAACGTCTACGGCACCCTAAACCTTCTCCAGGCCATGGAAGCAGCCGGTGTCAAACGGTTTGTATTCTCCTCCACCTGTGCAATTTACGGCCCCCCAAAAACAGTTCCAATTCCAGAGGATCATCCCAAAAATCCCATTAGTCCCTACGCCAGCAGCAAGCTAATGGTGGAGATGATGCTCCAGGACTTCCAAGCAGCCTATGGCCTGCAATCAGTATGCTTTCGCTATTTCAATGCAGCCGGGGCAGACCCCCAGGGCCGCCTAGGGGAAGACCATAATCCTGAAACCCATCTGATCCCATTGGTGCTGCAAACAGCCTTGGGAAAACGGGACCACATCTCCATCTACGGCACCGACTATTCCACCCGTGATGGCACCTGCATCCGGGACTACATCCACGTGGCCGATCTGGCCGATGCCCACGTGAAAGGCGTGAAATACCTGATAGACGGCGGTGAGACTGCCTTTATCAACTTAGGCAATGGCAATGGATTCACCGTGAGAGAAGTCATTGAAACGGCCCGCAAGGTGACAGGTCACGCAATTCCTGCGGTGGAGTGTGAGCGTCGCCCCGGCGACCCCCCTAGCCTAATTGGCAGCAGCGACCATGCCCGTCAACGCCTGGGATGGATACCCCAATATGCCGATCTTGAAACCATCATTAGCCACGCATGGCAATGGCATCAACAGCGCCATGGTTCCTAAGCGCCCCCTATGAATTTGTGACAGGCTAAATGAAATGAGCTAATAGGGGCCCGTTAAATCTTTCAAGGCTAAATGAAGTGAGCTAATGGAGGCCCCATTAGTTTTTCCGGAATAAATTAGCTGAGGAAGTACTGATAAGAAGATGGTGCATCGGTATTTTTACCGTCTGTCCTCAGGTTTTTATCATGCTTTACCCAACGGCGACCTTAAGAAAAAATACGTAAATAGGGAAAAGTAGATATATCCGGATAATTCAAGGGATTGAGTGCACTAAAATGGGCAAATCATTCATCAGTCCCTTCCCATGGCATTTCGCTAAGGGCAGTATTTAATCAGCAGCAGGCGCACCCATGACAGTGGCAACCACAATCGTCAATCAATGGCAGCAACGGCTTCAGTCTGATTTGCCCGATCAAAGCCCAGATACTCACACAGCAATTAATCAGTGGCTTTGCGGCGAAAACACTGAACGATTTGAAGAGCTTTCTCGCAAGGATCTATCCATTGCCACCCAGGCGATGGATTATCGCTATCGAATTTTCTACAAAACCTACTGGGGATTACCTCCGGACCGGGCCTATCAAACCCTGATGAGAAAACTGGGGAGCCTGTTTTTGGTACGTAGCAAAATCCGTACATGGATTGCCCTTAGTCGAGATCGTCAGCGCCAGGTGAAGGATGTCCTCCAGGAAATTATCCAGGAAATGCTCCAGAGCGATCGCCATCTGCAACAGCAGATGCGCTGGATTGCGAAGATTACCCAACGCACCCAGTTGCGTAATCTTCTAACCATGGCGACCATCGAAGAATATTGTCTAAGACCGATTCGGAATCAGCCGCTCATTGTCTATCGCTTTGTTAACTACCTACGACGCTCCCAGCGGGGGGGCATGACCCAGGTTCCTGGAGCCCAACTGATCCAGTTGATTTCAGAGGAAATTGGTACCGACGATACCGATAGCACCATCAGCTTGTTTGATCTGCAAGCCGTGGGCAAGTACGAGCAGCAGCAGGCCTTTGAGGAAACTCAGCGGGCCCGGCAGTCGGTCAAAGATAGCTTCCTCGATTATTTGCAAGAGACCTTGGGGGATACGGCGACCCAGTGGCTAGAATTGCATCTACAAGGCTATACCCAAGAAAGCATTGCTAAGCAGCTTGACATGTCGATTAATCATGTCTATCGACTACGGGAGAAAATCAGCTATCACGCCATCCGAATTTTCACCCTCAAGCAACAGCCAGAACTGGTACTAGGTTGGCTAAAAACTACCCTGACGGACCATGATCTGGGGTTAACAGCGAACCAATGGCAAGAATATTGGCAGACATTAGAGCCATCTCAACAGCAGCTACTATCGGAATTGAAACAGGGAAGCGATGTGGATGCGATCGCGCAAAAACTAGGGTGCAAATCTAAACAGGTTATGGGTGAATGGGCTAAGCTTTATCTGGCTGCCCAAAATCTGCGAACCTAACCAAATTGGGCTCTTGAAGGTTGTCTTCGGGCAACAGGCATGGATACCCATGGACAGGTTTTATCATCAATATCCCTGTGCCGCCTAAATCCTGATGTTCGTTATTCCTTCCTAGGCAGTCACCATGTCAATCTTCCCCGAAGATAATGCCTTATCGCCCCCTTCGACTGGTCTCAAAAAAACCGAAATTAAGGCAGATTTAGACCAAATGTTTCTCTTGATAGAAGGCATTCTCCCCTTTGAGGCCTGCCTTTACTATCAAGTGCTCCCCCTCTCCATTGAGGGCAGTAGCCTAAACCTAGGCATGGTAAACCCGGACGACAGCACAGCCTCTGACTATGTCAGACGCCTAGTGTCCTACATTAACTGCTCCATCGTATCGCGCCCCATCGCATCCGACTGGCATCGAGAGATCCTCTCAAAATTTCTGAGCCATTCAGCCAAAAACCGCCAATCTTCCCAACCAGCCCAGCCCAAAACGATCACTAAACCCAGTTCATTTGCAGAGCTACCCACATTAGTGGTCGAGTCCCCAACTGAGATCATTGAAGAAACGCCCCACGGGGTAACAACTCAAGAGACCACCGCTCCTGCCCCTGGAGAAATCGAGGTTCCAGTCCCTTCCCCCTCCCCCGAAGACGGCCAGGACGCACCAATGACGACGCCAATAGTGGCCACTCCAGCGGTCACCCCAGCTATTTCACCCCTAACCATAGAGCTACAAGACAAATCTGAAGCCCTACCAGCCCCAGGCTCTGACCCCGCCAAGGAAACCCCAGGGGTACAGGTCACCCCATCACCACCGTCAGAAACAGGGTTTGATCCGACCCAACTGCCCCCCAAAGAACTGACCCAGTTGCTCCTAAAGCGCATCATTACCCAAGCAGGAATCGGCAGACTGTACCTAGACCGCCAAAGTACAAACTGTCGCATCCTATGGAGCAAAGATGGCGTGGTGCAGTCGGCCATCGATGGCGTATCTCCACAGCTCTTTCAAGGCGTGATTAATGAACTAAAACGGGTCATGAGCCTCTCATTGATTCCCGTGCGCAAGCCTAAGCAAATCGAAATCGAGCGTATACATAACCAGAAACGAATCCTACTAAGGTTTCGGGTTATGCCGGGG
>CALHGI010000507.1 GCA_938029995.1 uncultured cyanobacterium
CCACACCCGCAGATTTTTACGATGGCTGCTAGCACCTTTAGCTTGCTTGCTAGTGGTCGTGCCCACCTATGCCATGCCACCAGAACTCACCCTGAGTGAAAAAGTGGTCAACATGGAACTCAGGCTAGAGACGGAGTACGAAACCTATTTTGGTGCAGACCTGGCCGAGGTCACCCAACCTCCCGAGGAAATTGCCACCACCCTGGCCCGCATCGCTGAGGAAACAGGCACCTCACCAGCGGTGTTGTGGGCCACTCCCCGGCCAGACCATTTACACCTGGTATTGATTACCCCCAACGGTGAGCCCATTGTCCGGGACCTATACGATGTGCCCCAGGACCTGCTTGCAAAAACCACCGAGCAGTTCCATCGCCACATTAGCCGACCCACGGGCAGAGCCTATATGCCCGCAGCGCGAAAGCTCTATGACTGGCTGATTGGCCCCTACGAAGAGGAGTTTCTAGCCCCCGCTGGCATTGACACCCTATTGGTGTGTAGCGGCGATGGCCTCAGGGGTGTCGCCCTATCGGCCCTCCACGATGGTGAGCAATTTTTGGTGGAGAAATACAGTGTGACCAGTATTCCAGCCTTTAACCTGATCGATACGGACTATGCCCCCATCGAGCCAGGGAAATTTCTAGCCATGGGCGCTTCTGAGTTTACGGACTTAGCCCCCCTACCTGCGGTCCCCGTTGAGCTATCGAATATTACCTGGCAGCTTAGGACGGCGGAGGGCGAAACCGGCAACTGGGAGGGGCGTTCTTTGCTCAATCAAAGTTTTACCCTAGAAAATTTCAATACCCTGCTGGGCCGCCAGTCCTACGACATTGTCCACCTAGCCACCCATGCTGAGTTTAAGCCCGGTCGTCCAGACAATTCCTACATTCAGCTGTGGGACCAGCGGCTCACCCTTGAACAAATGAATCATTTGGACTGGCAGCTGCCTAACCTGGAGCTGCTGGTGCTCAGTGCCTGTAAAACAGCGGTGGGCGATCGCAACGCCGAACTAGGGTTTGCCGGACTGGCCCTAAGGGCCGGTGTGAAATCGGCCGTGGCCAGTCTATGGGAGGTGAGCGATGCGGGCACCCTGGCCCTGATGAGTGAGTTTTATCATCAGCTCCCCCAGACCACCACCAAGGCCGAAGCGCTGCGCCAGGCCCAGGTAAACCTGCTCAGGAATAATACTCAGGCCGTGGATCTAAGCCGTCTACAAAGCCATTTACAAAAGTCATCTGGTATCACCAATGGCGCTGAGGCTCCATTGCCAGCCTCCTTCTCCCATCCGTTCTACTGGGCTGGGTTCTCAATGATCAGCAGCCCGTGGTAAGCCCATTGTGATAAAGGACATGCCTCGGGAATGTCTTCCTGGCCTCAAGTCCGGACCTTGGGGCAGGCGGGGACTTCACTGGTGACGGCACAGTCCCGCAAACAGGGTTGATGATAGGCGTCTTCTGTTTCTAGGGCCGGTGGCACTTGGCCAAATACCATGTCGCAGCTGAGGTCGTCAAAGTTTGGCGTCATGGTGAGGGGAATGCCAAATTTTTCAGTAAAAAAATCCTGGGTGGGCAGTTTGCACATGTTGATGCACATGCCGACACAGCCACTTTGTTCTAAGTAACGACATTTTTTGATGTGTACATTACTGTTCTGCTGACGGGTTTCCCCGGTGGCGGTGGTCACCTCGACGGACTGGACCTCGCAGGGGCCCACCAGCCATTCAAATAGCTGACTGGCAAACCAGGCGTTGAGTTCGCACACCAGCTGGGTGGGGGAGAAAAATGTGCGGATGCCCCATAGGACGGGCTCGGGCACCATGGATTGTAGAACGACGGCCACTAGCTGTTGCTGCTGTTGGGCATTACGGCCCCGCATGATTTTTTCGGAAAGGGCGACAACGCCGTCATAGCCTGACTGGTCGCTACTTTCGCCAACGGCATTGGACATTTTGTGGACGAATAGACGGATGAAAAGCTTGTCTAAAAATGTGTCGTGGTAGATCGTCTTTTCCGCCATTGGGTCTTTGGTTCTGGGTGTCTAGTAGTAAGCCTAAAACATAGGGTTGCTAAAGGGAAATACGTTAGGACGGGTCAACGGCCATGGCATTAGGCAAGGGTGGAGTTGCGATCGCACCTAGGCCATGGAACCCATTGTTAGGGTACGGGCAATTCAGAAGGATTCAGTAACGCCCGCCCATAAGATAGATTCCTTTGATAATTCATAGAACTCTCTTGATCGAAAGCCTACTCGCTCCCATCGAATCAGCCATGCGTTTTCATAATGAGAGAAAAAAGAACAACAATTCACACCTAATATATTGTGTGACTGTTCAACAATAGTGAAAACAGGCGGAATCAACCCCTCCCATGACAACACAATTCCAACTAGATCACATCTTTATATTGACCGACGTTGGAGCCCCCGCCGCTGACAAGCTAGTGGACTTTGGCCTAGTGGAAGGCCCAGGCAACACCCACCCAGGCCAAGGAACCGCAAACCGACGTTTTTTCTTCCAGAACGTCATGCTGGAATTGCTGTGGGTAGCGGATGCCGAGGAGTTAAAAGCCTCAGACTTGTCGGTACTGTGGCACCGAAGGCCACCAGGGTGGCACCGTGAGCAGCCACCGGCAGCATCGCCCTTTGGCCTTTGCCTTCGCCCTGGCACAACACCAACGGTAGACGTCCCATTCCCCGGTTGGCCCTATTGCCCCAGCTATTTACCCGCACCATTACAGATCTGGATTGGCAACAATGCCGACGAACTCGCAGAGCCCTTTTTGTTTTACCTTAGCTTTGGCAAACCCAAGGCCAGTCCCCCAGGCCAACGCTTCCAAACCGTCAGCCGCTTAAGCCTTACCGGCCCCCCTGGCACACCCTCCGAAACCTTAACAAAAACCCTGGCCCACGACCGCACCATTGAATGGATATCGGGGAATGAGCCCCTGATGGAGCTAGGGTTTGACCAAGAAAGCCAAGGTCAGACTATGGACTTTCGCCCCCACTTGCCCCTGCGTCTGTGCTGGTGACCAGACAGTATTTAGCGATCAAATAAATCACCACCATGGCCAGCCACAGACCTGAGGTGAGCTGACGCCCATGGTGGGTATGCCACAGGGTAATTAAACCGAGGGCCACCCCATTAGCCAACAGCACGGGCCACCGGGCCTTGAAGGGAAATGGCCTAATGGGCTCTGAACTTTGGGGATAGAGCTGAATTTGGGCGACGGTGTTGAAAAATAGCTGGCTGGCTAACATAACCACCATGCCCAGGGCCAAGCGCTGCCAGGCCAAGTAAAACCCGATTAGTTCCCAAATAATGGTGATAGCGGTGACGATGGTGAACACCACCACCCGCCCATCCGCCAGGGACACCTGATGGATATTGCGCAGGTCCACCCAGGCCATGCGCCCCTGATCAACACAGACCAGGGCCAGGGCCAGGGCAATGGTGAGGGTGCCCACGGGCTGCTGGGGAGTAAGACTATGGTGAATAATGCCTCCGGCAGCTATCCAGAAGCTAACGACGAGCAATCGTAGGGGCCATAGGACTAGAGCACCGTGCATTGGGCGTGTTGACGTAGCAAATGGTCGCACAGCACTAGGGCCATCATGGCCTCCACCATGGGCACCGCTCGGGGTAGCACACAAGGGTCATGGCGACCACGACCGGACAGGGTGGTTTCATTACCCTGCTGATCGACGGTTTTTTGTTCCTTGAGGATGGTAGCGGTGGGCTTAAAGGCCACGCGGATAATAATGTTTTCGCCGTTGGAAATGCCGCCCTGGGTGCCGCCGGAGCGGTTGGTGCGGGTGCGAATATTGCCGCCGTCGTCGGTGTAAAACTCGTCGTTGTGCTGGCTGCCGGTGAGGAAGGTACCGGCAAAGCCGGACCCCAGCTCAAATCCTTTGCTGGCGGGCAAGGACATCATGCCCTTGGCCAGGTCGGCCTCCAGCTTGTCAAAGACGGGGGAGCCCAGCCCCTTGGGCACTTTGCGGGCCACACATTCCACCACACCGCCAATGGAGTCGCCGTCTTTGCGCACCTGGTCGATGCGGGCGATCATTTCTTCGGCAAAGTCTGGGTTGGGACAGCGGACAATGGTGCTTTCCACCTGCTCTAGGGTGACGCTATCGGGGTCGATGGGGGCTTCCATGTCCTGGATGCGTTTGACGTAGCCGATGATTTCAACGCCCGCCACCTGGTGGAGAATTTTTTTTGCGATCGCACCCGCCGCCACCCGGCCAATGGTTTCCCGCGCCGAGGACCGGCCACCGCCCTGATAATTACGAATGCCATACTTGGCATCATAGGTGGCATCCGCATGGGAGGGCCGATATTTAGTCGCCATCTCCCCATAGTCCTGGGGCCGCTGATCCTTATTGCGCACCAAAACAGTAATCGGTGTGCCCAGGGTCTTGCCCTGGAATACCCCCGACACAATTTCACAGGTGTCCGTTTCCTTACGCGGCGTCGTAATCTTGCTCTGCCCCGGCCGCCGTCGGTCCAAATCCACCTGGATCTCCTCAGCAGAAATCTCCAACTGTGGCGGACAACCATCAATAACAACACCAACACCACCGCCGTGGGATTCGCCAAACGTAGTAATGCGGAATAGGTGGCCGAAGGTATTGCCCATAGGTTTTTCAGGGGGAAGATAGAGCTTTTCAATCCTACCGTAGGACGTGGGCAAAGGGGAGTGGAGCAGGGGAGGCCTACCCACAGAAAAGCCTTCTGGGCTTTCTACCCCAGAAGGCTTTTGTGATCAATCTAATAACCGAGATAAGAACAACGGACCGCCAGCAGGGCCTATCACATGGGTGGCCTAATCCACTGGTTCTAGGCGAAATTAGCGCAATCGCCAGTAATCCACCAAGTTCATATCATGGGTCATTTTCATATAGCTGCGGGGGTTAACGGCCTCACCCTTGTAGTAAATGCCGTAATGCAGGTGTGGGCCAGAGGAACGCC
>CALHGI010000508.1 GCA_938029995.1 uncultured cyanobacterium
CAGATTTGACTATATCTCTGCCAGCAATGCATCAACTGTGTATCTAGCTTCTTTACTTAAAGAATCTTTGTTGATACACCATTCAGAAAATGTTCTAAAGGACTCCTGAGATAAGCCGCTAGATTTATTTAATAAAATCTCTTGCTTCTGAATAGAGCATGCAGCGCTTACCAACATCAAAAAACTAGTCAATACGTTTCTAAAGACAGTCTTTGTCATAGCTATCCTTTCCCGAGCAACACCCCAAAGAAACATCAGTGGAAGAAAATTTCATTCAGCTACAGCTACAGCTACGCAACTATCTATTCCCGAATTTCTCACAAAACTCAAAGAACGAGAGTCTCAAAATCAGCAGGAGTAAAGAAAGTAAGGCTATTCGGTTACAATTTTACTGAGCACAAATTGTCTCCATGAGGTCAAAAGCGACAGATGGCAGAATTTGACTGGCTACCTGCTTTAATGGGCGGTCTACTGATTGGCTCAAGTGCAGCTATATTACTTGCTTTTAATGGACGTATTGCAGGCATTAGCGGCATTTTAAGCGGTGCTTTGGGCTGGGCTCCTGATCGCAGTTGGCGTTGGATCTTTCTAATTGGCATGCTTCTCGGTGGGGCTTTCTATGAATATGGCCTTACCTCTCAACCCACACCAAGTTCAGTCTTTAGTCCTTGGGCAATGGTTGTAGGTGGTTTTTTGGTGGGCTTTGGTACCCGTCTCGGCAATGGCTGTACTAGCGGACACGGCGTCTGTGGCCTGGGTCGCTTATCTGTGCGTTCGTTGGCGGCTGTAGGCACCTTTCTTAGTACGGCAATGATTACTGTTTTTGTTATGAGACATGTTCTATGAACAAGATGCATCTGCAGCAAATGGGCATTGCTCTAATTTCAGGTATTCTATTTGGCTTGGGGCTAGGTCTTTCTCAAATGATTGATCGAGAAAGAGTCTTAGGTTTCCTCGATGTAGCCGGTACCTGGGACCCTACTTTGTTATTCGTTTTAGGCGGTGCAGTCTCCGTTTCCGTTGTTACATTTCGATTTATTCTCCGTCAGCGGCAACCATTTTTTGGAGCCACGTTTACGCTACCCACTCGTCAAACGATTGATTTCCCTCTATTGGGAGGAGCCGTTCTCTTTGGTGTAGGCTGGGGTATTTCAGGCTATTGCCCTGGCCCCGGCATTGTGGGACTTATGCTAGGTACTTGGAACCCGGTTCTCTTTCTGATTTCCCTAGCTGCTGGAATGTTGGCCTATCAGGGTTACATTAATCTTGCAAAATCACCATCCGAGAGATAATCATAGTTTTTGCTTGGATTCGATAATATTGGACTTGATGGTATTGGGCATCTCTTGCTAGTAGTGGCCGATGTCCCTGTCGTAACTAAGTCGATACTTAGACGACTAAGTTAATTTAAAGACGATATGCGCCCAAAAAAAAGACTTGCTTAAACAACATAGAAGTATTGCCACCGTTTAGATAGAGCCTATTGGTAATCTTTACGGTTAAGTATTATTGCTGTAATAAATATTTCAAAAAATCAAAATAATAAAACCTTAAATCGCACGGTAAACGTGGTAAAAAATCGTAAATAGCGCAGGCTATATGTCTGGGCAAGATTTCGTCAAAAGTTCGGGTTTCTGCCTGAATCCAGAGATGGCCTACAGTTTGTACAGTACTGTTACTTTACCCAATTTTACGTTGCTGCTAATTGCACGTTGCTGTATAAACCTCAACAACAAAGGAACATGCAATGAAAAAATTAACGTCTATATTCAGGGCGGTTGTCATTGGTATCGCGGTGCTTGTAGGGGTATTAACCGTTAATCTGGCATTAGCCGACAACCATGGAGATCACTCTGGGTATGAGATCTGGGGGGCTGACCAGTCTAACTCAGTTGCTGATGTTGAGTCTCGGGGCATAAACGGCAGCTGGATTTGGGTTTGGGACAGCCAAGATGTAGAGAAACAGATCGAAACGGGTGAAGTAGCTAAGCCTCTTGGTTGTGATGGCAATAATCAGCCCGGTGATGGCCCTTGTAATGTTTATGATGTCTTTTTGCCTAATCTGGTGGAATATGACAAAAATGGTGCAACTGGGAATACTCTTGGTACTGATGTTGGTCGGTTACATGGAATGCTGCCTGACCCACAGAACCTATACCTAAATGCTAATTTGTTTTCCCCTGGGCGTGGCTATGTAGGCATCATTGACGGTGAAACAAAGGAAGCTGTTGCCATTTTCCGAGTCTCTGGAACAAGTGCTGGTCGTTCAGTACATATGTCATTTTGGAATAGCGATGGTAGTGCATTACTGATTGCAAATCTACATGGCAAGGTATTAGAACGTATTGATGTTAGCCGTAATGCCGATGGCAAAATTATTGGTGCCACCCTCAACCAATCGGCTGCCCTAGGTCTCGGCAAAGGTATGACCATTAGTGATGATGCGAAAGTTTATCTTGGCACCAATAGTCATGGTAACCCTATGCTCGGTAGCGTTGCTGGCAGCTACGACATAGTAAACGCCTTTAATGATTTGACTCCCCAAGGTTTTTGCAAAGAAAATGGCTGTGAAGAGGGGCCTGACGGTGATCTCGGTGGGCGTAGCAACAATGTTGTTATTTGTCCGATTGTTTCTGATAATGACAATGCCTACGTGACCTTCGGTGGCGGTGGGCTGTTTGTTGTTAATACAAAAGCCACGCCCATGACCATTGTTGGCGAGTACGACAAACAGGTTGTCAATGGTGCTGGCTGTGGCGGTGCACAGGCTGGCAATCGCATGTGGTTAAACGCGGGTGTTTCTGCATCTGGAGCGGGTGCAGAACAATCAACATTCACCATTTTTTCGATTGATGATTCATTGTTTGGGGCTCGTTCGAATACGCCTAACAGGCCTGTACCTAGAATGGTGTTTAAGGATGAAACCAATACAGCGACCATTGGTAACCTGCTTGGTGAGTCGGCTAATCCCACAGGGCAGCTACCAGGGACCACTACGCGCCGTGATTCCCATGGGATGGCCGTCACTCTCTCAGGGTCCCATGTTCATACGGTGGATCGAATTCAGAATAATGTGGAAGTATTCGATACCTCTACATTGGCCCGTACGACCTATGATTTGACCTCGGCCGATGGTCAAGGCAATGGATTGGGGAGCTGTGCAACGGTTTCTGTCACAGATGATCGTGCTCTGCCTGGCAATGATCCGGCCCCGGATTTGCTAGAACCTACGCCCGACGGCAAGTACCTGGTAGTTGCTCTCCGAGGACCAGTACCTGTTTCTGTTACCCACGCTGCTCAAGGTAGCTGTCCCGGTGTTGGCATTATCGAACTTTTAGATGATGGTGCATCGGGTCGTCTGGCAGGGGTTTTACGATCAACTAATACGATTGATAATGCGCCCGCAAGTGCCCCCGGTGGTCAGTCCTATTCTGGTGCAGAACACAGTGATG
>CALHGI010000509.1 GCA_938029995.1 uncultured cyanobacterium
GATTAGCAGATTTTAGCTTCCACACTAAACTGGACACTAGGTTAGTTAAAACATGGGCCACAACAGGGACCAGTAGATTCTGAGTAGCCAGGGCACTGTAGCCCAGCAAGCCGCCCACACAGGTAGCCCATAGCATGTAAGGCCATTGCCGCAGGTCACTCATGTGCAACAGCCCAAAACAGAGACTCGACAGCCCCAAAGCCAAAAAATTAGCGCCCAACGCCGGTAACATCACACCGCGAAACAGCAGCTCTTCACTGATGCCAGGGAGCAGCCCTAACCAAATGACATCTGGTAAGACCAAGGGTTTTAACACATAGTCTAGATACACTTCGGCACTGCGCCGATAGGTGGGCCATAGTCGATATAGCAAACCACTCGCTGCGGTAATGCCTACACCTAGCAATACACCTATCAGCAATGGGTTCAAGCCTAGCTGACTCGGCAGCTGATCCACCGCATCAAACAACAACCAAATACGCGCCACCAAAAACAACACAAGAGCTGTTACTGCGATCGCAACCAGCACCTGGGTGCGGGTCAACGGCTCCATACTGGAATTAGGCGGGGCAGGCTGGTTCAAAAAAGAAAAACGGCTATCAAGCTATACCGCGCGCGACAAACGATACTATCTTACGCCGTTCGAGGCCGCTCGCCCATTAGGAAACCCTAATTTAGTACTCATTTACCCATGGCGAGGCCGCTCGCCCATTAGGAAACCCTAATTTAGACTGATTTGCACCTGCAAGGCCGCTCGCCCATCAGTAATACCCTGATTTAGACTGAAGTACACCTTGCGAAGCCGCTCGCCATCAGTAATGACTGATTTACATCTTGCGAGGCCGCTCGCCCATCAATACCGCCCTCATTCGACTGATTTACCCATGGCGAGGGCTCGCCCATCAATACCGCCCTCATTCGACTGATCACCCATGGCGAGGCGCTCGCCCATCAGGAAACATTTAACAGCCTAAAAACCCTGCTCCATACCAATCCACCAGAACTGCTCCGGTACCCAAAACGCCCTGAAACTCCCTCTAGCTCAACATTTTGACACTTACCTCAAGCCTAAAAAATTTTTGATGCGCCATCACAAGCGCTAAAAAATTAAATTTACATCCACAAAAAAAACTAAATTACCTCCCCAATAAAATCATCAATATATTAAAAAAAAGCCTTTAAAAAACACCAAAACATGACAACAATAAAACGCCGAATTCTTTACCAGAAAAGGCTCACATACTTAATCAAATTAAACAATAAACAATTCAACGAACCAAACTCAATTCAATTTAATCAAGCAAATTGAGTCGAACAATATTTTTTATAAGCCCACAAAATCAAATCAATCTGATGTTACAAAACATCAAAAAATGGGTTTTATTTATATATCAATACATAAGCATGGCAGCGATTGGTGCCTTGCTGGCATATATAGCGAAACGATGGGAACTTCCTTTAACTCAACAGGCCACAATGACGATGTGAATATCTATGAATGCGAGGTACGTCTCAAGTTTCGAATCATTGAGGATAAGCTAGACCTAGACAAGCGTGATAATAGTGCTCTGCTAGAAACCTTGGTAGATGCCTATACCTATGGTGATGACGAATACCTAGAATCCCTAGAATCTCAGATCAGTATTCAGGAAATTCAGTCCCTAGAAGCATCTCCAGAAATGCGGCGTCAGCTTATTCGACTACGCAACTGTCGAAATTTAGCCTAAATCCAGATGCCCCAGACATATCAAATGATCACCATCAGAAAAAACTACCCGTAGAGATTTGACATTAATTCCCTCCCATTTGTATATTTATAAAGGCCGCAAACGAAAAAGGCTTCATGCCCCCATCGTCTAGAGGCCTAGGACACCTCCCTTTCACGGAGGCGACGGGGATTCGAATTCCCCTGGGGGTATTAAAAAATAGCCGTAGACTATTCAGTCTACGGCTATTTTTTTGATCTAATGGAATACTTGTTCAAGTTCCCAGGACGAAGGATGCCATTGGTTAATGTGACCGTACACAAATTATCCAGCTGAATTATCAATCACTCAGCTGGATAATTTGTGTATATAAAAAATCAGCACAATAAAATGGATGTGCCTAGCGCTTGGTTATTTAATTCAATCAACAACTAGCAGCAGGTAGCTACGCAAACTGCTGAGTGGTGCGATCGCAAATGGCCAATAAATTTTGAGTCAGATTATGACAAAGATGATGCTCAATTAACTGAACAGGCATCGCCAACGGTGGCTGCACAATCAGCTCATAAGACAGCACAGTCGCAGTCTGCTCACCTAACAGAGCCGGTTGCAAAGACCAGCGCCCCAAAAATTTCTTAAAGTCACCCTCAACCATCGAAAAACCAATTTCCCGAGGGAAGACCTCTGTCATATCCAAAATGACCCGCGCACAAAATTTGAAATTTAGAAAACACTGGGCACCGATTTGCTCCAAACGGATACCACCATCAGGCCGGCTTAATAAACGACTGCTGGTTAAGTTGGGCACAAAATCCGCTAAACCTTCATAGTCAGTCAAAACATTCCATACCTGATCAAATCCACAAGGTATGGCCACGGATGCGACGATCTGACGCTGTCGAGGCGCAATCTTTTCAGTTTTAATGCTTACCTGCTGACACACAGCGGGACTCAACCGAATAACAGAGTCATCGGTGCCTGCATTGGGAGTAAGCGATAAAGCGTCCTGAGTCACAGTCAAACAAACCTATAAAACAGCGAGGTCAAAACTAGGTATATGTTCCTAGTAGCTTAACCTATCTAACTTCGAGAAATACATCTAATCCCAGAAAAATATCACTCTTTTCCCTGAGCAGCTCAGCGCTTAGCCAACACATTATCCATATACCTCAGCATACTGGACAGGCTTTGCCTTCCTAGAGTGCCCGGAGCACAAGCAACTTTACGCAATCAAGCTCACCGAATGTCAATTACCATAACTCCCCATACAACCCAGAGAAGCAACATACCGAACAC
>CALHGI010000510.1 GCA_938029995.1 uncultured cyanobacterium
CCCACCTATGAACCACCGGTGATTGAGCCCCCTGCTCCGCCAGTGCCTGAAACACCCATGGCACCTGAGCTAAGCGAAGGCGAAGATCTAGAAGGAGCATTCGATCATCAGACCCCGACGGTTGAAGCGATGGAACCCGCCACCCTTCAACCCCGTGAGCCAGAAGTTAGGGAGCCGGAAGTAGTCAATAAACCGGAAGTGAATGAACCGGAAGTGAATGAGCCGAAGGTCAATGGGCCGGAAGTCGGTGAACCGGAAGTCGGTGAACCGGAAGTCAATAAGCCAGAAGTTAGGGAGCCGAAAGTCAGGGAGCCGGAAGTTAGGGAGTCGGAAATCAATAAGCCGGAAGTTAGGCAGTCAGACCCATTTGATCCAGCCACAGAATCTTTCGAAACCGAGATGGACTCAACTGCGGATGACGGTCTGCTCCCACCGTCCCGCGCCCTGGCCCCTGCCCCCTCGGAAACTAGCCCACCCAAAAATGAACGTTCCGATTTAGAGAAGGTTGAAAGTTCTGCGGCTGTTGACACGTTCAGCCCCCAAGAAACTCCAGAAATTATTCAGCCAGACAACAGTGAACGAACCACTGCCATCAAGTCCAAGGCCGATGATGCCTTCAATCCCTTCGACAATGAGACAGGGTTACCAGCAGACACCATGCCCAAACCGGAATCTGCTCCCCTCTCCGAATCATCCCCGTCCACTGAAGCCGCATCCACTGAAGCCGCATCCACTGAAGATAACGGGCCGGATTCAGACACTGCGGACTTAAACAATGATGCAGATGATACAGAGGAACTATCCCCGCCAAAACAGAGATATTTCCAAAGACTCTACGACTATCGTGAGCGAGCGATGAAAACCTATGGCCAAGCAGGAGGCTAATAGAGTACCTAACCCCTACATAAGGGCTAATCAACAAGATTCAGTCTGGGTACACCACACGTTAGTTACTAATTGCGCGCGTTCAAATCACAGGCTTCTGGCTTCAGTTCGCGTTCCATCAGGCCTTCGACAGCTTCCTGGGGGGTGACCACCCCCCGCAGCAGCCGATGTACCTGGCGGGCAATGGGCACTGGAATACCTTCGCGATTAGCTACGTCGATCAGCACATGGGTGGTGTTTACCCCCTCGGCGGTGCTGCCTAACTCATCTAAAATCTGATCTAATTTTTTGCCCTGGGCCAAGCCATAGCCCACCCGATAGTTACGGCTGAGGGAGCCATCGCAGGTGGCTAATAAATCCCCCAGCCCGGAAAGACCATAGAAGGTTTCTACCTGGGCTCCCATGTGTATCCCCACGCGGAGCATTTCAGGAATGGAACGGGTAATCAGGGCCGCCTTGGCATTGGAGCCTAACTTAAGACCATCGCAAACACCCACTGCGATCGCAACCACATTCTTTAGGGTGCCCCCCAGCTCCGCACCCACCGGGTCCGGACTGGTATAGACCCGAAACGATTCCGACGAATACACCTGCTGTACTCGGGTTAACGCCTCCACATCGGTGCTGGCCACCACGGTGGCCGCGGGCAGTCCCGCCTCAATTTCCTTAGAAAGATTGGGACCAGACAGCACCACAATCGGATTGTCAGGGAATGTATCACGGAAAATCTTGGAAGGGGTGCGGGTGGTCTCCGGATCTAACCCCTTAGTGGCCGTCACCAAAATGGTGGACGGTTTAAGATTGGCCGTCTTTAGCTGACTCGCCAGGGAGGCCACCCCTTTCATTGAAATCACCGACAGCACAATATCGGCATCGGCCACCGCCGTCGCCAAATCCAACGGACCGCGCCTAGACCAAATTTGCACCTGGTTACCGTTGGTCAAGGCCAGTCGGGCTAGGGCTGTGCCCCAAGCACCCGAGCCCAGCACCGTCACCCGAGCCGTTTGTTTTAGGGCTTCTGAGAGCGGAACGATCGGAGTTTCAGACGGTGCAGATGAGGTAACCACGTGGCAATATCCCCTTAAAAAATTTCTAGTTGAGGTTTGAGTTGCGTTCCTCAAACCCCAAGCCTACCCTAAACCACCGCTGTCATGACCGGCGGTTGATATTGATCCAGCTGATACTCGGGAATGCAGTTGTCCCGCATAAAGGTGTAGTAGTCCAGCAGGTTGCGATCGCACTGCTCCCCAGACCAACCACAATAGCGTTTGAGCACCTCAGCCACCACCGGCAGCGCATCAAACCCATAATTCCCCCGCATGGCCACCGCCGTCCGTCGCCGACAAATATCCACATAGGTGCGCGCCAGCTCAGCCCGAATACTATAGACAATCTGCGCCTTAATCTCAGGCTGTCCCGCCACAATCGGCTCCGCCAGTTCGGGAAACTCCTCCACAAGGGCCAACACCTCGGGAGTACGGGCACCATAAACCGATAACAAATGGGCCACCACATCCCGGTTAGCCGTTGTAATCATGTCCCTAGCCCCATGCATCGCCATGGCCCCCGGCAAGGGCGCTTGTCGAGTGGCCGAATGGCTGTGCGGTTGTCGCTGCTTACGCTGTTTTTTAAGCGCGGCATCCACCATCTCCTCACCCACCTGGCGATGGGTGGTGAGCTTGCCCCCAATCAGGGACACCATGTTCTCCACCGCCTCAGGCGTATGGTCATACAGCACATGGCTGCGAGTAATACTGCTGGTCTTTTTCCCCTCGCTGTAGGGCAACGGTCTGATGCCAGCATAGGTAAACCGCACCAAGTCCCGCGTTAACTGAGCCGTGGGAATCACCCGATTCGTCTCATTCAAGAGGTAATCAATTTCGTCATTGTTGGCATGGACCTTATCCAAATCTCCATCAAAGCGAATATCCGTTGTGCCAATCAGACACATGCCCAGCCACGGCAAAATAAAGAAGGGCCTACCATCGGTCAGCGCCTCCACATAAAGCGCCTCATCCGGTGCCCCAGGAAATTTTTCCACAATAATATGGCTGCCGCGGGTCCCCCCAATTTTGCGAGTTTTACCCACCGGAGCCGGGGCATTCCCCTGGATTCCACTGCGACACACACTATCCACCCAGGGTCCAGAGGTATTGATCACCACCGTCTGGTCATGGCCCCGCACCGTAAACGCAGCGCCCGTATCACTGTCACGACACACCAATGATGCAATCCGGTTACCGCTGCGCTGTAGCTGGGTAACCGTCACATAGCTCAGCATGGTGGCCCCTGCATCCTGGGCCGACAGCACAATTTCTAAACACAGCCGCTCCGCATATTCCACCTGGGCGTCATAATACTGCGCCGCCCCCCGACACCCCTCCGGTTCCACATCCCGAAACAGCTGTCGCATTTTCTTTTCCCCCAACATGCGATGGTTGGGCAAGCTTTTGTCATAGCTCAACAGATCATAGAGCACCATGCCCGCCTGAATTTCCCAATAGCTGCGGGAACCCTGGGCATAAATGGGAATCGTCATTTGGATCGGCTTCACCAAGTGGGGAGCCGCCCGCAACAAAATCTCCCGTTCCCGCAGGGACTCCCGCACCAAATTAAATTCAAAATATTCCAGGTAGCGCAAACCACCATGGACCAAACGACTGGACCAGCTAGTGGTGCCCGCACCAAAGTCGCTTTTCTCAATCAAAATAGTCTTTAAACCACGTAGCGCAGCATCACGGGCCACAGCCACCCCATTGATGCCACCACCAATCACAATCAAATCGTAGGTCGTCGCCTCTACCGTTGAGTAATCAGGCATAGTTGCCACCAAAAGTAACGATCTGCAAGATGTATTAGGTCACGAACACAGCATTCCCCATGCTCCAAGATGACACAGTTTTTTAGACATGGGGTCAATTTGTAGGAACGTTGCGCGTCCCTACAAATCCACATAAGGCCTCGGCAATTTCCTAAACGCCTACCGTATCCTTCGCCTCTGGCTCAATCGCCACCGTCGCCTTTGCTTCCCTAAACAAGTGATTAGCCCATTGCTGCACATCGTAACGACAAATAGCCTTGTGCAGCTTCTTCATCCGCGCCGCCTGCTCCTCAGCCGACATTTCAAGCGCCTCATGAATCCGCTCATCCATCCGCTTAGACGAATAGGGGTTGGTCAACAGGGCATCCGGCAGCTCCACGGCAGAGCCGGTAAACTCCGACAGAATGAGCACACCGTCCTCACCGTTGTGCACCGCCACATATTCCTTCGCCACCAGGTTCAGACCATCGCGCAACGGACAGATCCAGCAAATATCAGCCGCTTTGTAGAGCGCCATCAAATCGTCATAGGGCAGGGGCTCGGTAAACAGCTGTACGGGCGTCCAGTTAAGGGTGCCAAAACGACCATTAATCTGGCCCACCATCTGCTCGATTTGCTCCTGGGCAATGCGATAAACTCGCATCCCCTTAGCGGCTTTCACCGCCGTCATCATCAGGTTGACCTTACCGACATACTGGGGACTCTGTTCTAACAGGCGCTCGAAACAGGCCAGCATCTCCTTGGCCCCCTTTACATAGTCCACTCGACCGGCAGACATAATCAGCGTATTGTCACCAATTTCAGCCCGCAACACCTTCACCCGCTCCTGGATCGAGGGGCGCATCACCACATCGTGAATCTTTTGGGGGCTGGTGCCCACGGGGAAGGCATCAATGGTAACAATGCGACCTTTGTAACGTAGCTTAGTCACCATTTCAGGCTCGGCTAAAGCGGTGCCCGTCTTAGTAAACGCCTCCGGAACAGGAATGCGCTCAACGATATCCACCTCGCGACAGCTGCGGGCCGCCGACACAAAATTCTGAACGTAGCGCGGAATGTGGAAACCACACAGGTCGCAACACAGGAGACTGTCAATAATCGCATCTCGCCAGTGGAGAATATTAAACACATCCGCAGCCGGGAAGGGGGTGTGGTGGAAGAACGCGATCTTCACATGGGGCATCTTCTGGCGAATGTAAAAAGGAGTGAGCCAGAGATTGTAATCGTGAATCCAAATCAGCGCATCGTCGGCAGCATCTTCACAGGCAGCCTCAGCAAATAGGCGGTTAATATTTTGGAAATTTTCCCAGTCCGAGCTGTCATAGGTGAAATGCTCAGGGAACGAGTGCAAAATGGGCCAAAAGGCTTCTTTGGACGTGATGTGATAAAAATTACGCACCTGCTCAGCATTGAGGGGGATACGCCTCACAACACAACTGTCACTTCCCCCATCCATGGTCACCCGATCGACAAAGCCCTCTTGCTCCGCCTCGGTAATTTGTTTCCACGCCACCCAAGTGCTCTGATCCGCATTGGCAAAAAAGCTCTTTAGTGTGGGTACAATTCCGTTTGGACTCTTCTTTTCACGGTAGTAAATCTTGCCATTTTCCGTCACCTCATCGTAGGGTTCACGGTGGTATAGGATCACCAAGGAAGATTTCATATTGATTTCTCCTGCAGTTTTCTAGACAGCGGTTGTATCGGTGGGACCTTCAAACAAAAATAAAACCCAGCGGAGACAACCCCTTTGCCAAGCTGCCTCTGCCGAGCTTCAAAAATTGCATGAATAATAATTAAAATCCGCTGACAATTTTTTGCTAAGTCACGTCCCAGTTTAAGCCTGTAGGCACTCCTCCAGACAACCCCAATTCTGGACGTGTACAACGTTTAATTCACAAGGGTTTACAGTAAGTTACGTTATCGTATTAAGTCTGATTTAGCAATTGAACAGATGTTGTCCTGGCCCCATTCCGTAGCCCCAGAAAAAAGGTCCAAACAAACATTTTCAGGAACGAATTTAACAACCTGGGGTCCAGGTGTTTTTTCGCCCACTATCGAGCTTACACTCTGTCTAGAGCGATAAATCGTAGATCCGCTTTTGTCCTATTTTGGTCGATGGGAACTATAGGTGCGTTAAGCACTCTGAGCTAATGTAGCGCCACGTTAATGTAGCGCTGCTAAAACCACATCCACATTACAACCTTGAATTTCTCCTACGGAAAATTACAGTTCTGGATGAGGTCAACGTTTAACTAGCGCCATTGCGCTCTCCTCACTAACGAGACATACGGTGATTGCAACTGCCCCCAAACAAATTCAACTCGTCGAAGATGAAACCCAAAGCCTTCTCATGTGGGCTGAAAGCATTCAGCGTTCGGACGCCACATTCTTTGAAAAGGCTCAAAAAATTGCGCGACGGCTGGGAGCCCATTACCGGGCTGATCGCCTCACCGAGATCGGGTTTTGGACCCCCGATCTGACCGGCGACATTATTCAATCAGAAGATCGGATTGCCCTAGAGGTTTATACGCCGACGGAGGATATTGATTTTCGCGCAGCCGAGCAAACCATCACCTTTGACCGGGTACAAATTCCCCTGGTTAAACAGGGGGAGTTTGTCTGGGGGGTGATTGAGGGTATGCGTCCCGGCAGCCGCGAGCGCTCTGGATGCTTTTACTGGTTGCGCTACACCGACCAGGATGGCCGAGTACACATTATTCGAGATCCCTTAGCCTATTCGCTGCCCTACGGCATTTTTGCCCCCGCAGAGCTGTATGACATGCGGTTGCTCCAGCGACAGCGGGCCGATCGCAGCTATTTTCGACGCACTGGCAGTAGTTACAGCTACAGCGATATTCCCCGGCTGGAAGCGCCGACCAATATTTTACAAATCCACGTCAAAACAGCATCGCCCCAGGGCACCTTTGAAGGCCTCACAGAAATTTATCAGCGGATTTCCCAAAAGCTCACCCAAGGGGAAGAGCTAACGGCCCAGGAGGCTGTCTATGCTGGCTATGATGCTGTTCAGCTCTTGCCCGTCGTTCCTACGATTGAGTATCGCCGAGAAGATACTTTTGGGGACTATGAGTTTT
>CALHGI010000511.1 GCA_938029995.1 uncultured cyanobacterium
TAAGTCTTGGCGGATCTATCAATTTCTCCAAATACCATAGCGAACATTCCCGATCCGGTCCGAGCATTCAGAAATTTCGTAACTCCCCATCCTATGAGCACCATTCAACCCTACGTTGTCCAAGACGAGTCCGGCGCAGAATATACCGTCTACATCCAAACCGATGATGATGTAGTACTTAATCAACCATCCGACGACGTGAAACGCGACGGCACCACCATTTGGGACGATGACGAATCCTATGGCGATACCCGCCGGTCTGCCGGTCCGCCAACCACGATCACCAAAGAAACCCTAGTCACACTGCGGGACATCAACGGCACCATTCGCACCTATGCCAAGTTTGTCATCGACGCCTTTAAGAATATGGGCGGCGCAGAGGTGGAAGAACTAAATTTCAAATTTGGCCTCAAATTTAGTGGCGGCGCTAACGTGCCCGTCCTCGTCAAAGGGTCCGCCGAAAGCAACTTCGAGGTCGAAGTCAAATGCAAATTTCCCAAAGATGGCTAGTGAGCCCAGGGTCCCCCAAACACGAGAGACCTTAAATCGTGTCAATTCCGGTATCAATTTAGCGAAAAAATTAGCAGGTTGATTTGTGCCTGGGCAGTCTAAAAGTGGTTATCCGCATAGGCATTTAGGGTAGGACGGCAAAGCTGGTCAACCCCTACGATCCATGGATGGCTGTGATAGACAGACGCACATTCATATAATCCCTTGATCATGTTTCATCGCTTATTTCGTCGGCAGTCCCAACCGGAGGCCAAACCACCCACCCCAACGGACTATGGGACATTGTTTGACCAGGTTATGGGGGGACTGGCGGCAGGCTGGTCGGCGGAACAGGTCAAAAGCTGTTTGGCAGGCCGGGAAAATGATCAAGGCTTTATTGAGTGGCTGTTTCGCTATGACCAGGATGTCTGGCAACGGCATCCAAATCTGACCATGGCCGAACCCATGGTGCGATGGGGGACCATGGGTTGTGGGGCCATCGGCCAAATGGCAGGGGAAATGGGCCAAAGGGCCATGGCATCGGTGGCATCACCCGAGACCCAGGATGCGTCGCATCCGCAGGCGGACCTAGAGGCGTTATTCCAACAAGGGAATAGGGCCTATCAACAGGGAGACTTTAAAGCAGCCATTGTGGCCTACGATGCGGCCTTGGCCATTCAACCCGATTTCCATGGAGCGCTGAATAATAAAGGGGCATGCTTGGCGGGACTGGCTCAATTTGAGCAGGCGATCGCAGCGTATGATGCCGCCCTGGACATTAAACCTGACTATCACCAAGTTTTTTATCGAAAGGGTAATGCCCTGCGTAATCTTGGTCGGTTTGAGGAATCTATTGCCGCCTATGATGCGGCCCTCATCCTGAAACCGGACTACCAGGAAGTGTTGAACAATAAGGGCACGGCCCTGGCTGCCTTAAAACGATTTGAAGATGCGATCGCAGCCTACGATGCGGCCCTTTCCATCGAGCCACAAAAATATTCATGCCTCAACAACAAAGGCATGATGCTCCAACAGCTGGGGCGCTTTGAAGACGCCATTGTGGCCTACGACGCCGCATTAGCCATCAACCCCAAATACTCCAGAGCCCGCCAAAACAAAGCAGCCATCTTACAAAGTCTCCATGCCCAATGAGTCCATGGGCGCTCAAACCCTAGGACAGCGTCAACGCTAAAAATTGGCATGAGTCTTGATGAAGAGGAACGGATAAAGAGTGACTCTTCATATCGTTTCACCCTTTACTAGCCCCATCCTAAGTCTCAGTCTTGGCAGACTACTAGCGATCATATTAGCGTTTACCGTTACTGATTTAGGAGCTGAACCAATCTGGCAATGCCGTGATATGCCCGAATTTCACAGATTAAATCGTCCCAACAATCAGCAGCACCCAACGTTTTAACTCTGACGGGGTATTAGACTAATAAATGAAACTCTAACGAAATGATGGCCCATGATAATTTTGCCCGGCTCCCCCGTGAAGGTGACGAACGTAAATGACACATACTACGGGTTTCAAGGCTTAGTACAACGGATTACCGATGGCCGGGTAGCGGTGCTATTTGAAGGAGGTAACTGGGATAAGTTGGTCACCTTCCGCATGTCTGAAATTGAAGTCATTAAACCGAAGCGCGGCAAAAAGTAGTCAAGCATTGCCTTGGCTAGCCAACCGCTTACCCCCGTGCCATTCCCGAGATAGAGTGCTAACGTACTAAAGACGTTTGTACTATGTGGTGGAACCATGCGTCTTCCTCTGCCCCAGCTGGCTGACCGCGATCGCAACCCGGCCCACATTGCGGAAGTAATCGAGACAGCAACGACCGAATTTTTAGCCCAATGTCTTGAACCGGAAGATTTAAGTTTTCCGGTGATGCCGCCCTTTGGCAGCTGGGTAAAGTCGTTTGACGAGGAAGCAAGCAACCAAATTTATGGGGTGGTTTACCATGCCACCACCAGTCCCATTGACTCGGTGCATCGGGCACGGGCATTGGGCATGTCCCTAGAAGATTTGCGACAGCAGCAGCCACAGATCTTCGCCATGCTAAAAACAGAATTTCGAGTAGCCATTGTCGGGTTTCAGACCGTGGAGTCTGGCAATCGCCCAGTACTAGACGGACGATGCTACCAGCATTTACCCCCCCGACCGCCCCAGGTTCATCAGGCGGTATATCGGTGTGACCCAGATGAAGTGATCGGGTTTACCGATGAACTAGATTTTTTACGCACCCTGCTACAGGTGGGAAACGTACCCAGTGAAAGCTTGGTGGCAGCAGCCATTCGTGAAGTTTATCAGCTGCGCCAGTTTGAGCGGGAATGGCTGGTGCAAGCAGGGCGAACAGTGGGCACACTACTAAAGGATGACTACGATCGACTGCGAATGATTCTGAATCAGATTCATCCCTAGCCATGGATTGACCGTACCCCATGGGTTGATAACCCATAGGGCACAGGCATACCCGCCAGGGTCTCCCCGAAACCACCACCAGCATCTGAAGCAAGCGGGCGATGCCAGGGCAAATATATAGCAAGAATTAATTATTCAACATGAGATCACCCCAATGTGCAGTGATCACGGACACATTCAAAGCAAACTTGATAATTATGTAAGGAATCGATGGTCTCACCCCCCAGGGGTGTCGATGGGTAGCCCTATCCGCTTAAAGTAAGTTCATAGACGGACCACTTTATTGAGTAACTTCCTAGACCTAACCCCATATCCCAGACTATTTTATTGACTCAATCCTATATCTAAACCGAAGCCCCCATGAGCCTTAGAGTCCATGGGGGCTTCTTATATCTTGCCGTTGCTGATTTAGAGGATGAATCGATCTGTAAACCTGGCTAATAGCCGGATTGAGACTAGTAAAATCATCCCGAGGATCAGCAACGCCTATATCTTTTATATATGGGGCAGCCCCCACATCGTTGTAGCCCCATTCAGTTACACAGCTGCGCCCCCATGCAGCAGGCGGCTTAGTCCACCCTAAGGAGCCGCCCATAATACTCTGGGCAACAATTTTTACCACTGCCAACCCATAGGTCAGATCGCGTTAAACCATGATTATGGTCGGCAAGAGCCCGGATTCCGAGAGTCTGGAGTTTCTAAAACTTGCCGTGAATGCGGCGGCAACTCAGTAAGTTCGCGGATTTACATTTCCTTACAATAGAACGACTTTTCCCCAGACCTTTCCTCAGATTTTCCCCAGGTCAAGCCGAGTTTTCCCCAGGTTCGCGACGAGTTTTCAACGCATCCAGAGCTTCTGTGGAAAACTCCACCGGCTGGGGAGCAGAGATAAAATATAACGACATGTAACAAAAGAAGGGGCTTAACCCTATTGGTCTCGTCCGGTCCAATTCCTGCTTAGGAAATTCTAAAGAAGGGAAGGCATTGCTAATTGTTATTCCCTCCGGCACAATGAAGCTCCACTGAATCAGGCGACCTAGTTAATTC
>CALHGI010000512.1 GCA_938029995.1 uncultured cyanobacterium
CCTCGCCCATCTCATGACCGATACGGCCAGCTATGGCGCTGAGAAATTTTTAGCCGTGGGCAAGGGCTTTACCGTCCCCATGGCATTACTAGCACGCCCCTGTTTCGACTATGTCGCCCTAGGCCATGTGCACAAACATCAAATCCTCTGCCAAGCCCCACCGGTGGTCTATCCCGGCAGCATCGAACGGGTGGACTTTAGCGAAGAGAAAGAAGACAAAGGATTTATCCTGGCCCATGTCCTCCCCGGTCAAACGTCAGTAGAGTTTTGTCCTTTACCCGTACGTACCTTTAAGACCATTGAAGTGGATATCTCGAAAAAAGAGGCTCCCCAGGCAGAGTTGGAGCATACCCTGGCCAAAGCCCATATTACCGATGCCGTCGTGCGCCTAATCTATAAGCTCAACCCAGCCCAAATTGAACAGATTGATCATGCCGCATTGCACCAATCCCTGGCCGCCGCCCATTCCTACACGATCCATCCCCAACTGCTAAGCCAGCTGACGCGGCCTCGGTTACCCGAACTCACCGCCGACAGTAGCCGCGACCCCCTCATGGCCCTGCAAACCTACCTCGCCAACCGCACAGACCTCGCCGACCTGAGTGACGATATGCTGCGGGCCACCCAGGCATTACTCAATGGTGATCAGAGCAGACCCGAAATGGATAGGGAACTAGACCCAGAGACGGTCACTAACGATGAAAAGAAAAATCAACAGCTGAGACTGCTATAAAGCCAACCCATGGGCTCAACCCATCGTCTGCCCAGAGCCAACTGCCCAGAGCCAACTGCAAGCCCCATACTGCCCAACCATGGCAGACTGGCCCACCCATGGCCCCTTACAGGGCCGATATTCCTTGCCCCAGGCCCAAACAAACCCTGGTTAAAAACGCCAAATCTAGGGTCGCTAGGGTATCCGTGGAACGATGGTAGTGGGGATTTCGCAGATCGGCCGTATCCGTCACCATGATGGCGTTATAGCCCGCATCCCAAAAAGGCGCATGGTCACTACGGCGGGTAGCAGGCAGGGGCTTCCCCCGGTTCACCATGGGCAACCAAGCACAATTCACACCGGCACCGCCCAAGGCACGCTGAAAGCGCCACAACATGGGTATAGTCTGCCAGTTACCAATCAGAGCAATAAAATCCCCTGTCCTCGGGTAAAGGTATTCCATGGCAGACACCGGATAGGTCTGAACGGACTCACCGGCGCAATACCCCAGCATCTCTAGGGATAGCATCAGGTGAATGGTTTGCCCCTGTAAACTCTGCACATAGGCTCGGCTACCCACCAGGCCATATTCTTCCAGGTCAAACGCCACTAGATGAACGGGGCGTCGCGGCGGTTGAGTGGCAAACAAGCGCGCCAGTTCCAGCAATACGGCTACCCCCGTGGCATTATCATCAGCCCCAGGACAGCCAGGCACCGTATCATAGTGGGCCCCAATCACCACGGGGGCTAAAGCCTGGCGGCCGGGCAAGTTCAGGCAAAGGTTGTAATGATCGCGCCCACGATCGCTAAAGGCAATGGACGCCACAGCCCCCCATTGCTCCAGTTGGGCATGAATATATTGGCGAGCATAGTAATGCCCTTGGGTTGCCATGTAAGGATCGCGTTCCCGGATCAACTCTTGTAAATGAGCCACCAAACGCCCTTGAACCGCATCGTGAGTCATAGGAAACAATAGCGGCAACTACCAGGGGGAACCCACGGAGGTGCTACATCACTATCCAGTATTTTTTTTGGGTCCACAGATGATTTTTACTTATTAGCGATCGCAAAATTCCAACATCCTAGCCTCCAGCAAAGAGCTGATAGGCCCTAGGATTGAGACGTTAATCTGGCATATCATAAGCCGTCCCATAGTTTAGGAACTGATGACAGAACTTAATTAATCCTTAGAACAAACGGTATACTGAGGTGATTGTAATTTTAGATACAACATCTGTGCCAGGCAATCGCGTTATTTTTCCTTCTTCTGGCAGCAACGACAATCACAAGTTTTGAAATCAAAGTTTCATCATTTGGGTTGGAGTTGTTTTTACCTAAAAGTGTTCATCTGTCAGTTCATTTATGTTTGATGCACCGGTTCTGGAAGTAACCGTTTCCTCAGCTCCTATTACTATTGCTAATAGTTTGAGCGACTCTAACCCAGTAGCTCTAGTAGCTCTATCCAAACCACAGGTTTCTTCAGCCTTATTAAATGCTCTGGCAGTGCTGCCCAAACCAGCCAATGCCAGCAGTGATATTGATGGTGAGACTGGCGAATCCGCCATATCCTCGACCCCAACATTATTCTCCAAGGCCACTTTCCAAGGGCTAGAGCCTCTAAACCTAGCTAATAAAGCAAAATCCCTAGAAACAGTTTTTGCTCTCCCCCTAACACTTAACAGCCCGTCTGAACCGGCGACAGATAATCTTCTCAAGGCCTCCTCCCCTGAGTCAGCAGCAACTGACGTGGAAACTACGCCAACAGACAGCAATAGCCAGGCACCCACCGCCATTGCTATCAAGCCTGCTGCAACCGCTTCCCCAGAACCTGCCAAGGCTCCTCCTGAGGAAGTCACCATGAGCTTGAGGCAATGTTTAGACTCACCCCCCAGTGAAAATCAGGGCATTACTACATTTCAAGTTATCCGCCAGGGTACGGCCATTGGGGAAGCGAGCGAGCTAAATAGCACCGACCAGGCAGTGACTTTCTTGAAAGAAACGCTAAAGCCTGAGGAAATTGTGCCCCATGAGATCGCCCCTGTCCTGAGTGCCGAAAAGTCAGCTATTCGCCTGAGCGGCGATGTCCTTCTCCAAGTGGTAAACCCGACTGAGCAGGATGCATCCCCTGGGGAAGAAACATCAGAACTGAATAGTGAATGGGCAGCGATTACCTGGAGTAATGAGCTACGTCAAGCCCTGGGCGCAACACCCCTGGATCCTGGCAATGTTCAAGTCATACTGAAGGGATTGCAACCCACGGGAGAACAGCTTAATGGTCTCGCTTCTTGGTATGGCCCCTATTTCCACGGTCGCCTAACCGCCAATGGTGAGATATTTGATCAAAACGCCATGACCGCTGCCCACAAGTCCTTACCGTTTGATACGGTTTTGCAGGTACGAAATCCTAAAACCAATCGCTCCGTTGTGGTGCGTATTAACGATCGAGGACCCTACATTGGAAAACGCTCCTTAGATTTATCTAAGGCCGCAGCCCAATGTTTAGGGAGTGAAACAGAAGGGATTCTTTCCTATGAGGCCATTTTTCTAGCGCACCCCCCAGAAGCAGCACCCCATAATTAAAGCTGTCGAACGCCGTCTAGGCAAAACTCGTCAAAATTTTCCCCTAAGGGCCATAACGTTGGCCCTTAGGGGAAAATTTTATTGTGGTCATCCCATGGCAGGGTTTACCACGTTGGGTCCACATAAAGGTTAATCACATAGGGAGACTGGGTGGCGGGCACCGCAGAAATGCAGGCACAGATGGGGTCTTCCTTCCCCTCAATCTCAACCTCACAGGCATGACATGAGCCCATCAGGCATCCCGTCGGAATGTTCACCCCTGCCCGCTCAGCCACCTGTAGAATTGGCTCCCCTGGCGTAGCTGACACCGTAACATTATTGGGCAGAAAACTCACCTCAACACTCATAGGACATCCGTTAATGTGAACAACCAAGCAACAATCTCAATCCTATCGCAAGATTTCTGGAGCTAGGGACACAGTTCATGGAGAGTCCAGCACGGCTATGGTTTGAGTTGACGTTCCAGAATCACCCTCTAAAGTCAGACGTTTGGTATGCCACCAATTCTGCATTTCACGGGAAAATGTGTGGGTATATAGGGTGATGACAATGGGCTGAGCACGGTAGCCTTGACCGATAATTTCCACACAATAGGATGGGTGACGTTGGGTGGACAAATCGACAATAAACCGTCGCCCAATTCGTCGCCAACTGGGTTCTTTGCCACGCCACTGCAAACGGCAGCAGGGCCAAGGTAACTGATCGCGATCAAATAGCCGACAGCAGGGACCAGTCACGCGATAGGTTAAATGGGCACCAGGACTTTGGAAAATATGTCCCGTTGGCCAGGGATGCTCACCGATGGGGGGTTGGGAGGATATTATCAACTGACTGAGCGCGAAAAAACAGGTTTAGACTCAGGTTTAGACTCGAAGCACTTGCGAAACCCATGGCACAAGTTGTTTGTGCTCGAAAAATCGTGCCACGGCCCAGCCTATGATTTAGAACAGTAGTGTACGAAATTTTGTAGGAAAATTCTATGGCTGATACCATCACCCCAGCTGTTAGCGATCGCATCTGCAAACACATGAATGACGATCACGCTGACGCCGTCTTGATCTATGCCCAAAAATTTGGCGATGCCACCGCCGCCACCGCCGCCACCATGAAAGCCATCGATACCACAGGCATGGACTTGGACGCCATCGTCGCCGGGGAAAATACCCTCGTACGAATTAGTTTTGAACGTCCCCTAGCCGATGCCAAGG
>CALHGI010000513.1 GCA_938029995.1 uncultured cyanobacterium
AACATCGATACCCTGTGGCCGATTCTACAATCGTTACTCACCCAGCCTTGGCAATGGATCCTGTTGGTGGCCCTAGGCCTGGGCCTACTGCTCTATCCCCGAGTTGGGGCGGCCATCTCCACCCTCAGCCTCAGCCTCAGCTTTAGCCTGGTGCTGGCATCCCAATGGTCACGGGTTTTACCCGCCTTAAATCCCACCAGTTTTAACCAAAGCGACCCCCTATTCAACCAGGACATCAGCTTTTATATTTTTCGGCTCCCCGTTCTAGAGCTGGGAGAATTTTGGCTTTCAGGGCTGTTTCTCTCCACCTTAGTGGCCGTGGCCCTGGTTTATTTACTCGCTGGCAACAGTCTGAGCCAGGGACGTTTTCTTGGCTTCTCAGACCCACAACAACGTCACCTCTACGGGCTGGCCAGTGCCCTGCTCCTAACCACGGCCCTTGGCTACTGGCTCAGCCGCTATGAACTGCTCTATTCCTCCCAGGGGGTCACCTATGGCGCTAGCTACACCGACGTCACCGTGGACCTCCCCGTTCACACCGCCCTAAGTCTGATTATTTTGGGGTTGGCATGGGCCTCCTTGGGACGGGCAGTGCTGGGCTCTAGGCGTGGCCAGTCCGGATATCGACTCCCCTCCTTTGCCAAGCTGGTGGCCATCTATCTCACCATTGCCTTGGTGGGCGAAGCCATAGTGCCCTGGACCATCCAGCGATTGGTGGTCCAGCCCAACGAATTTAAACGGGAGCGCCCTTACATTGAGCGGGCCATTGCCTTTACCCGCGACGCCTTTAATCTCACCGATATTCAAGACGAGAGCTTTGCCCCCAAAAGTAACCTAACCGCCGCAAAATTAAGCAACAACGATCTCACCGTGCGAAATATTCGCGTGTGGGACACCCGACCCCTGCTAGAAAGTAACCGACAGCTGCAACAGATTCGTTCCTATTACGAATTTGTCGATGCCGATGTGGATCGCTATACCCTGACCAAGGCCGATGGCACCACGGAACGGCGTCAGGTGCTGATCTCTGCCCGTGAACTCAACTCTACACAGCTGGAAGAGACCGCTAAAACTTGGGTAAACAAACACCTGAGCTACACCCACGGCTACGGCTTTACCATGAGCCCGGTGAACACAGCGGCCGTCGGAGGCCTGCCGGACTACTTCATCAAAGACATTGCCCATGCCCCCAGCAATGAGGACGTGGCCCGCAGCATTCCCATTGGGCGGCCCCGGATTTATTTTGGTGAGTTAACCAATACCTATGTGATGACCGGAACACGGGTACCCGAGCTAGACTACCCCGGAGAAGACGACAATGTTTATACCACCTATGGGGGGAAAGACGGCATCAGCCTCGGTCACCTGTGGCAACGGCTGCTCTATGCCAAGCACCTGGGGGATTGGCAAATGTTGTTTACCAATGACTTTACCCCCGAAACAAAACTGTTGTTTCGCCGCAACATTCAAGAGCGAGTGAAACAGATTGCACCGTTTTTGCAATTTGACGGCGATCCGTATTTGGTGGTGGCCGATGCCAATGCCCAGTCTGCCTCAGATAACTCAGTGCCAATCGATCCAGAGGGCAGCTATCTCCACTGGGTGATCGATGCCTATACCACCAGCGATCGCTATCCCTATTCCGACCCAGGGGGGCAGCCCTTTAACTACATTCGCAATTCCGTAAAAGTCGTTGTCGATGCCTACAGTGGCGAAGTGTCCTTCTATGTGGCCGATGCCAAAGACCCCATTATTCAAACCTGGGCTCGGCTGTTTCCAAAACTGCTCCAGCCCTTGGATGCTATGCCTCCGGCCCTATTAGCCCACATCCGCTATCCCGAGGACTATTCCCTGGTGCAGTCTAACCAACTGCTGGTGTACCACATGACCGATCCTCGGATTTTCTATAACCGGGAAGATACCTGGCGGGCACCCAATGAAATCTATGCCAATGAATCCCAGGTGGTGGAGCCCTACTATTTGATTATGAAACTGCCCCAGGAGGAAGAAGAGGAATTTGTTCTCCTGCGGCCCTTTACCCCGTCCCAGCGGAATAACCTGATTGCTTGGTTGGCCGCACGCTCCGATGGAAACCAGTATGGCCGCATACTGCTGTACCGTTTTTCTAAACAGGAGCTGGTGTATGGACCGGAACAGATCGAAGCCCGCATCAACCAAGATCCTGAAATCTCCCAGCGCATCTCCCTGTGGAATACCCAAGGCTCCCGAGCCAACCAGGGGAATCTGCTGGTGATTCCCATTGAAGACTCCCTGCTATATGTGGAACCGCTCTACCTAGAAGCGGAGCAAAATCGATTGCCTATTTTAGCTCGGGTGATTGTGGCATACCAAAACCGCATCGCCATGGGGGAAACCCTAGAGCAGTCTTTACAGGCCATCTTTAAGCCCAAACAGACCCAGGATTCCACTATATTGCGCAACCTCGGAGAAGCACCGCTAAATTAGGCCGGATTGGGTCACTATGTGGTCAACTGGGCATATTTCTCCGTAATAACAGACAAACATGCATATTTTCACCTAGTCGGACCTAAGTAATAATAAGGGGGATGGCGGTGCTGAACCTCGGGATGGCTTGATCTGGAAGATACTGCCCCATGGCAGATCCAACCGATGGGTTCCTGACCTCAGTCAGCATCGGCGACGACGAAGCTCAAGGCAAAATCGTCTGGCATAACAGACAAAGTTCACAATATGAAATACCGAATTTAGGGGGGCAAACGTTAGCATAATGCGGAGAGTAGCCTTAAATATGGCGGATATTCACTAAGCCTGGAAATGATTTAGCCATACGTTTCTCTGACCTGTCCTATGAGTCCACTGGTTGTATTAAATCTCGGCACAGGCAACTGCCACACAGGTTTACCTAGAATCACGGCCCAGCTGTGGATTGAGGGTAATCAACCGTCCTCGAAGTATGTGGGTAGTTTGCCCCCAGCGCCGATTCTCCCCAAACTATATCGGGAGTGGCAACAGTTTTATGAAGCCCTGCACAATCCCCTGGGTTTTCGTCCTCCGAGGCGCGGGTCGATTGAGTTTGAGCCAGAAGCGTTGACGAATGTATCGAGGGATGGCTTTTGGAAGCTGTGTGACAAACTCAAATATGAGATCAACCAGTGGCTCCATGCTTCTGAGTTTCGAAGCATTGATCAACAGCTGCGTACCCGGCTAACCCCGACGGAAAATATTCGGTTTATTATTGAAACCGAAGATCCCTTACTCCAAAAATTACCCTGGCATCTCTGGCAGTTTTTTGAGCACTACAATAAGGCTGAGATTGCCTTAAGCAGCCAAGAATATGAGCAGGTGCGGGCATTACCCGCCAAGGTGAAGCACCGGATCAGGATTCTGGTGATTTTGGGCCATAGTAAGGGAATCAATGTGCAGCCGGATCGGATGATCTTGGAAGAAGCTGATGCTGAAACCACGGTGCTAAAAGAACCGACACGGGCAGAGCTGGATCGGCATCTATGGGATGAGGATGGCTGGGATATTTTCTTTTTTGCTGGGCATAGCATTAGTCGGGGTGAGGGCCAAATCGGGGAGATGTTCCTCAGTGGCCAGGAACGCCTCTCCATCGAACAATTGAGGAACGCCCTCAATGCCGCCATTGGTCGTGGCCTTAAGTTGGCTATTTTTAATTCCTGTGATGGGTTGGGGCTGGCTCGGGCATTGGCGGATCTCAACCTGCCTCAGCTGGTGGTCATGAGGGAACCGGTGGTCGACAAGGTGGCCCACACATTTCTGCACAATTTTTTGCAGGTGTTTGCGCGGGGAGAACCCTTTTATACGGCAGTGCGCTCTGCTCGGGAACAGTTACAGGGGATAGAAACTAAATTTCCCTGTGCTAGCTGGTTACCGGTAATTTTCCAAAACCCAGCGACAGCGCCTTTGCAATGGCAGCGCCTGTCAGAGGAGCAGGCGGTGGACTTACCGTCCATACCGGAGCAGCCTCGTCCCAGACGGTGGCCCCTCAGGCGGAAAAAGACAACTTTTCGCCATGTGTTGTTGGGCAGTTTGGCTATGACAATCCCACTCATCTTGGTGAGATCCTTGGGGCTGCTGCAACCGGTTGAGCTACCGGCCTACGATCATCTGATGAGTGCACGGCCCATTGGCTGGGACCAGACTCCCATTGATTCGCGTCTTTTGGTGGTGGAAGTTGACCAGCAGGATACGAGTCAGTATGGCTATCCGGTAAAGGATGATGCGCTGGCCCAGGCATTGGCAACCTTGCAGCAATATCAGCCTCGGGCCATTGGGGTGGATATGCACCGGTATCAGGCCAATGAACCGGGCCGGAAGCAACTGATTGAACAGTTTAAGAACTCACCTGACCTGATTACGGTGTGTGCGTTTAGTCAAAAAGATCAGTTGTTGCTGGGCCATCCGCCTGAATTTTCGGATACCCAGGCGATAGACCAGGTGGGGTTCAGTGATTTAGAGACAGATGATGCCTATGTGCCCAACCGTCCGGTGGTACGTCGTCAGTTGTTGTCCTATAACCCTAGGTTGGGGAATGTTTCGTCAAACTGTGTCACCCCCTATAGCCTGAGTTTAAGCTTGGCGTTGCGTTTTCTGGAAGGGGAGGGCACTACACCGCTGGGGGCCAATGAGGACCAAAAATGGCAGCTGGGATCGGTTGTTTTTGATCGATTAGCGGCGCGGACGGGGGGGTATCAACAGTTAGATGGCCAAAGCAGTCAGATTTTGTTGAACTATCGGTTTAACCCGAAGCCTGCAAAACGGGTGAGCTTGGCGGACATTTTGACCGGGAAGGTGGGGGCAGATGAGGTGCGCGATCGCATCGTTTTGATGGGGGTGATCGCCCCCATTGGCAATGACTATCGTGAGACGCCCTATGGTGAGCTGCCGGGGGTGTGGGTCCATGCCCATGGTGTGAGCCACCTACTCAGTGCGGTGTTGGATGGGCGGGAGCTGAGGTGGGTGCTGCCCCAGTGGGGCCAATGGCAGTGGGGGGACATGCTATGGATTTGGGGGTGGGCCCTGGCGGGGGGAGTGCTGGTGTGGCGTTTGCGCTCCATTTTGTTTTTGAGCATGGGTGGGGTGGTGCTGGTGCTGGTGCTGCGCCAAGCCTGTCTTGTCCTTTTAGTTAACGGTGGGTGGGTGCCATTTATTCCAGCACTGTTAGCATTGGTAGGCACCGCTGGCTTACTGTTGGCCCACCGGCGTGGAGCCCTACACGCCTTGATGGGTAGACTGCCTACCGTTGCCGAGCCTCGGGTTGATGGCACCTGACCAGAACTGCCAAACGGCATGACTAACGGAGCGGTTCATCCTGAAGCTTAGCAACGTCAAGTGTCGCAACGTGTGGTCTAAAAATCTTATTGTGAGTGAGGAATTAAGCGATGCGATCGCAAAACCATTTAGCCCCGATTAGTTTTACGTTAGCCCTACTGCTAAGTCAACTAGGATTCAGTCCTGTGGTCTCAGCAATTCCCAATGATTTTTCCGCTCGGCGCGGCGGGCAACGGCAAGCAGATAAGCCATACCCAGACACGCCACCACCGGCAAACGGCAGGCGCAGTCCAGGGGGAAGCCTAGGCCCAGAGTCCGTATGTCCGGTAACGCCACAACCGCTGACGGCCATTACCCCCCTTAATGCACACGGCAAGACCATATCCGACCAGCCCACCTTCTGGTTTTATACCCCCTACACAGCGGCCGACGTGGCCCAGGGGGAATTTTCCCTACTGTCGCGCAATGAACAGACGGAAGTATACGGAGCCTCCTTTAAGCTCCCGGATCAACCAGGGTTGATCAGCATTACCCTGCCCGCAGAAGCGGCGGCCGAGTTAGAAGAAGGGGCTTACTATCACTGGTATTTAAACCTGGAATGTGCGTCCGAAACCGACTCTCAAAATTACTTAAGTATCAATGGCTGGGTTCAGCCCGTAGCGACGACTCCAGAGCTACAGGAGCAGATTGACAGTCTTTCTTCAGCTATTTGGTACGACACCGCTGATTATATGGTCAGCCTGTTGGATGATTCATCGGGTGAGATGCAACTCTGGAACGATCTCTTAGAGGCGGTTGATCTAGATGAACTATCCTCCGCTCCGGTGGTGGGGCCAGTGGTATTAATCGACGGTTGATCGACAGCGACGGAGGACCAGAACAGGGACAAAGATTGAGCCTCCCCATGACCCCATCCCTTCTCCCCCTGGGGAGAAGCTACTCACAGTCCTTTCTCCCTTTGGGACAAGGATGGGCCAATTCTCCCCGTGCCGCCGTAACCCCACCTAGAGCCAGTTGCCCACCAACACATAGGTGGCCCACACGTGGGGCGCTGAATACTGTTCCATGAGGGATAGCTGAGCCCGGCGTAGGGCTTGGGCTCGGGTGGTGCCGTCCTTCTGTAGCTCTTGATAAAACTGGATCATCATGGCGGTATTCGGCTCATCTTGGGAGTCCCAGAGGGTAGATAGGGTGCTGCGGGCCCCGGCCCGTACTGCGATCCCGGCTAAGCCTAGGATGGCTCGGCTGTCGCCGGTGGCGGTTGAACAGGCACTGAGTACCAGTAACTCAATGGGGGATTCGCCTTGAACACTGCCCGTTTGAATCAAATCCCCTAGCTCTTGTCCCAGGATCAATTCATCGAAGGCAACGATAAAGGTTTCCTCTGGATCAGAACTAAACACACCGTGGGTTTTGAGGTGGATGCCCGAGAAGTTGCCCGTACTCAGGTGATCCCGTAGGGTCATGCCATTAAAGGCTGCATTGGTGATGGGAGGTTGGAGACCAAACAACTGACTGATTTCATCGAGTTCGGCATCTAGCTTTACAATAGCCGAAAACTTACGTCCTTCAATATTTTGCGGTTCACCCACACCGCCCGTAAATACTTTCAGGTCTGAAGTCAACGGCTCAGGTCTAAACAGCTTGAGTTCTGGGGCGACGGCAAGCTCATATTTTTGCAATAGGTATTGGTCCCCATCGTGCAACACCGCCATGGGAATATTGCGCAGGGAGCCATCGAGGATAAAGACGAGGGTCTCAATGTTATGACTCTCCAGATCTACCTCTAAGGGACGAATCAACCAGTCGTAGACTACTTGTGCCGTTCGTATCACCTTGGGGGTGCGGTTGGGGACTTCGCTTAAATCCTTTTGCAGTTGTTTGACGGTGGTTTCCACCGTGGCGTGATCAATAACAACGGAGGTAAACCGTTTCTCATCACCGATTTGGGAAATCACGCCCAGGCGGTTCTTTAAAATAATCGGATAGAGAATGGCCGTGTTGTCGGCGGCCTCAAATTTATTAATGGGGGTGATGGTGGCTAGGCTACAGCGCAGAAAATTCTCCAATTCACTGAGCTGCAGCTTATCGACCTGTTCGATGGCCAGATCTAAGTTTTGCTCACTGGGGCCACGGCCATCATCATCCCGCAGCAACAACTCCACCAGTTCTCGATAAACCGGTTCGACATTATCACGAAAGGAAAACTGCACCTCGGCATCGATAAAACGCAGGTCTTTGCGTACTAGGGACAAGGTCTCCACCGCCCCTTGGTAGGCGTCAATGGCTTTAGCCGGTTGCTGTTGTTGGTTAAATAGCCGACCCTGCTGCCATTGCCAGCGATAGCGACCATTGGGATAGTCGTTGGTGATGGTGAGCTGAAGGGCTTTTTGGGTGAGTCGCTGGGCCTTGGGCAGGTTGCCCATACGTTCGTATAGTGCCCCCCGCTGGCCTAGGGCATAGGATTTGGCAATGTCATCTGCCAAGGTGTTGGACTGTTGGGCCGCATTGATTAACAGGGGATCGATATCGGCCAGGGTGGGGCGGGTAGCGGAGTGAGGCGGCGGAAAAATCTGGATAGCCTGTTTGTTGCCCTGGGGTGGGGCATCTGTCATCAAGTGGGTCAAACTGTTAGCAAAATTCAGCTGGGCATAGATGGCGGCGCGGCTGGGGGGCAAGGCAATTTTTTGGCTTAAGGGGGGCCATAGGGCCTCGGCCTCGGACCATTTTTCCAGGTCGATCAATAGGCTCAGCTGATTGAGCTGGGCCTGCAGCTGGGTCATGGGCACAGGGTCATCGTCCAAGGGGGCAGGGTTGCCCATGGCAGGGTCGACCGAAGCATCTGCCGCCGACCGATAGGCTTCAAGGGCAGCCGTGCGATGGTCCGTAGCCTCCATGCGTTGCCCAATGGCGCTGGCGCTATCCCCTAGGGCGCGCTCAGCATTGCCCAGATCCATTAAGACGGGTCCCCGTAGGGCATCCAGGTGGTGGGTTTTGATAATGCTCAGACTTTTATGTAAATATTCCTGGGCGTCGGTGAGGTTGCCAAACTGTCGTTGGGCATTGCCCAAGTGCCATAACCCGGTGGCGCGCAGGGTGGGGTCCAGCTGGATATTTTGCAACCGCTGGTAAACGTATTGTTCCAGGATAGTTTTGGACTTGAGATGTAACCCTAAGGTTTGCAGGGCTTTTGCCTGGTTGATAAGACTGAGAACAATGCCATATTCATGGCCCGCCTGTTCATAGGCAGCAGTGGTCTGTTGCCAGGTAACCAAAGCAGACTGGGTCTGGCCTTTAGTCCATTCCAAGCGGCCTCGGGCGTGGAGGGCTTTGCCGATGGTTTCCCAATAGTCTGGGGAATGGGAGGAGTGTTCTAAGGCTTTGAGGATTTGGAGACTTTGGTTAATGGCATCGGTGGCGTTGTCGAGCTGGCCCAGGTGCTGGTAGGCCAGGGAGAGGTTGCTGAATAGAAGGGCCTGGCGCAGATCCTGGGTGGATGAGGTGGAAATGGCCTGGGTCCAGGACTGGACGGCGGCGGTGAACTGTGAGGATTGGTAGTGGCGGATGCCGTCTTGGAGAAAGGATGTGGTCTGGGCAAGGTGGGTGGGATTGTATACCGTAGCCGTTGTTAAGGGAGAGATATGGGGGGACTCTGACTCTGGGGGGGTACCGTTGACCGTGGAGAAAAGGTCTGGGCTGACGGTGGCGAGGGCAGGGGCCTTGATGGCGATAGTAAAGCTGAGGAGCGTTAGGAGGAGAAAACGAAAACAGAGGCGGACTAGGCTGGGAGGAGTCGGTTTCATCTCACGACACTCCGGGGGCAGATGTTCTTTGACAGAAGCTATGGTAAGTGGGAGTCTCGGCGGCTAATACGATGTCGCCCTGGGTGTTTTTATGCCAGCCTTGGGCTTCGATAATAGCCTCGGGGAGTGGAGCAGCGGCCTGGGGGGAGATGGGAGGCGAGACTGCGGCGGGTGGCTGGGCTAAGGTTTGGCCTGGGGGATAGATGTCATCTGGGATGCCAAGGCTACTGAGAAAGTCGTAGGGGTTGGGGGCAACGCCACTGCGGCCTGAGTTGATAAATTGGCTGGTGCCATTGCCGCTGGCCTGACAACCTTCGGTAATGTTAGGAGTCTCAGGGTCTGTGGCTAGGGTGTTGGTGCCTTGGATGGGGTCTATTTCCAGGTTAGTGATGATGACTTCGCCGTCGATACCGGTATCGGAGCTGGCATCGAGGTCGTTGGTCATGTTGCCGTCAATGGCGATATTTTCGGCAAAGTTAAAGAGGGCGTTGGTTTGGATGGTGATAAAACCACCGTTACCAGCGTCGGCACTGGCTTGGATATCGTTGCCATCAGAGTTGGGGCCATCAGGGAAGAGGGCGATGATAAATGGGGAGGAGATATCGACATTGCCGCCGTTGGCGTTATTAGAGGCTTCGGCCGAGATGAGGCTGTCGCCTCGAAGAAGGAGAGCGGCATCTGTTTGGAGGCGAATGTTGCCGAAGTTTCCAGCTTCGGTAGAGGCGGATAGTTCACCGCCATCTAAAATGGTTACTCCTGAGATGACGTCTAAGGTACCGCTGTCGCCAGTGCCCTGACCACTAACCTCCACAAGTGCTCCATTTTGGACTCTAAATAGGCCACTTGTGCGAATAGCAACATCGCCTGCAGGACCTGCACCCTCAGAACGAGCAGAGAGCCTGCCATTACCTGTGAGGGTAAATGTCTCAGGGACATCCACCACAACTTGTCCACCAGATCCACTACTGGTGGTGGCTGCTGAGATTTCAGCGCCTTCTTGAAAGGCGACGGTCAGGCTATCTCCATTGGCATTGGGACCAAGGTTAATGCGACCGGCATCTGCAGGGCCTTGGGTTTCCGCTAAGATGCTGGTTGTCTCACCTGAGAGATTGATTTGATTAGCGTTGAGGGTGACGCTGCCGCCCTGGGTGGTGGAAGCGGCAGTAGCAGTAGCCGCAGCGGTAATACTGGCCCCTGAGTCGACAGTCAGTTGGTCTGTGTTGAGGACAATATTGCCACCTTTACCCAGGGTGTTTGTTTCTGTTGCGATAAAACCGTTTGAGAGAGTAACTTGATTAGCACCATTGATAAAAACATTCCCCGCATCGCCCTCTGTCAGAGTGTTTGCAGACGAATTACTAACAGCAGATATGCTAGCAAGATCTTGAATAATTAACTCCGGTGTATTGATAATGATATCGCTAGCATTACGTTGACCGACAGTTTCACTGGTAATTTGACTGAAATCGTTAGCGAGAGAAACAACCTCCTGTGCATTTATGTTGATACCACCACTAGCTGATGTATCAATAGCTGCGTTCAATGTTGTCGTTGATATCTCAGAACCATCGAGCAGAGAAAGTGTGCCAGTCTGAATTTCAATCTGACCTGCACTCCCAGCGGGACCAGACGCTCCATTCGCATTGGCACCGATAGAGCTGTTGCTGAGTAAAATATTATTAGCAACTAAAGAAATCTCTCCGCCATTTCCTACACCATTTGTAATGACGTTGAAAGTGGTATTCTCTAGAAAGAGTGAGTCAGTTGAGATAAGCAAACTACCCCCACTTCCACTACCCATAGTGTCGCTCTGGATAGCTGAAGTATCAAACGCTATAGACTCATTTGCGTGAAGTACAATATCCCCAGCATTGCCTGAGCCAGATGTGGCGCTATTAACAGCACTACCATTAGCAAAGGAAATAAAATTGGCAGTGATCACAAGACTGCCAGCCAGCCCATCAACGCTAGCAAGATCATTGGAAAGATTGAAGGTAGCGTTATCCAAAATAACATCCGCCAAGGACACATTATCTGGATAGCTGAGGCTGAGGCTGTCACCAGCAATCTCTAACCCGACGGTCGCGGCACCATTCACACCCCCTAATTCCACTCTACCGTTGGGAGCTGTAATATTCCCTCCAAATAAACCAGTAGGAGATTTTTCAAAAATGACATCCCCTCCC
>CALHGI010000514.1 GCA_938029995.1 uncultured cyanobacterium
TACGCAGTTGCCCTGGTTATCTAATGCGACGCTGCAACGGCTGTAGTAACCACTGTCAAATTTGGTGCTACTACTGCCCCAGTCAACCGTTTTCGACGAATAGTTAACTTTGCCAATGCGGTAATACAGCCCTGAGGAACCGACATGCACCTCCAGGCAATTATCCTGATCATCAGCCGCGACACTACAATCTTTACCCGAATCGTATTTTTGGTAGGCGCTACCGTCAGTTTTCCACTCAATATTTTTGGTGTCAAAGTTAGCCTTGGCAACACGAGAGTAGAGATAACTGCCGGAGGTATGTACCTCAACAAAATTGCCATTCTGCGCCAGGGATACGCTAGTCGTTACCCCATTAGCGAAGCGAATACTGGGACCCCAATCGATATTGGTGTAGTCATCATTGATCTTGCCCAAGTGATAGTACAGCCGACCGGCCCCCACATGGGTTTCGATACAGTTGCCCTGATCGTCAAGGTCAACTGCCATCACCGTACCAGTGTCATACTGTTGGCTGGATGTCCAGTCAAGAATCTGTTCAGTCATTGCAAAGTCCACTTAAAAGACATTAACAAACTCAGCTTTCAAGCAGCTTAAAGCGCCCTTGAAAACCAGGTAAAATGCGATCTAGGAGATTATTGTTGCTGATTTGGGGTATGAAATAAGCCACAGAGAACGCTGCAAGTCAGCATTTCTCTGTGAACATCATACCGAGGACCCGCAACGCCAGGAATTAATACAGGGCCATGGCCAATGTTTTGAAACGGGTTAACCACGACTCATCACTGCCCGGAAGAACCGGTGCCAAATCAATCACAGCCCCTTCCTTAGCCGCTAATTTCAGATAGCTCGTAGCATGGGCCTGCTCACAATCATGCTTGACCGTGATTGTGAGAATATGATCGCCCGCACTGATAGCTTCAAATGCGACCTCAGCCTGCTTAAGTCGGCCCTGACCAGTGGCTAAGCCTTCTAACAATGGCTGACCATCTAACATCAGTTGATACTCATCCGTGCCATAAAATCCGTAATAAAGCCGCAGGTCATTCGCTGCGAAGGGTTGATCTAGGGTGAAATAAACATTTAGCTTGCCTGTCAACAATTCTCCTTGAGATTGCGCAGTCTGATCGGGAATAGCAACGAGCAAAGGAAGCTGGGAAGAAAAGCTGGAGTCATCGTGTAGACCCACTGTGTAGTTATATTCATCAAACCACTGTGCCTTTGGAGACAAAGAGGCACCACGAGGGGGCTGATGACTAATTTCCCAAAGAGTTGTCGTTGTTGAGGGGGCACTTTTTCTAAACATAGAGAAACTATTAACGACAGAATATTGCCGTGCTGCATACGTAGCGCACGAACAGCGAACAGCCAAAAGAGCAATGAATACGCTAAAAAACCGTAGCTACAAAGGTGGAATAGCAAGCACCATGCCAATCTCAAGCTCATGGGGATTGGGGCCAATCAGAGATAGGTTAGCTGTGTGAACTTTACTCCAATGCTCTTGACTGCCGTAGTAAACCTCAGCAATTTTGGCTAGGTCATCACCTGACTGAACAATGTACTCTTGCTCGACGGAGCCTTCCGTGACAGCAGAGTGTTCTTCTTGAGTTGTAGTAGCCATTCGTACGTCCTTTTACAATTCAAAGCAAAATTCGCGCAAATACGAGCACTGGTCAAACTGCTCAATACTGTGGGTAAGTCATAGCCAAACTATGCCGCTATCTTTTGCTAGGCTGTTCACTCAGCAAAAGATAGACCCAGGAAATAAGAGTCTTCCAGTAGAATGCGTATTCAGCATGTAGTTTCATCTAAATCCTTCGCTATCGCCACAATAATCCCATTTATTCCCCAAAATCAGAGATTTTTAAGATTGTCTTCGCTTTCTTGTGCGCCAGTCAGTACTACTCATCATTAGAAAACTGAAAGTTTTTTATGCCAACTTTTTTGCGTTTATCCGTTCTGGGGACGTAACATACAAAAAGAAGTGCTACGGACAACAGATTTTTGTCGTTTTACAAGCAAGATTAATGGATCTTGAAGGGGGTTGGGATGTATTTTGAGGCCCAAGGCATTAACAATAATCCTCAAGTCTCGGGCTTCATTAATTTCTATTTTACTCATCTTTAATCTAGGGGGCTCTGGTGTAGGCTGCTTACCGACTAACGACGTTCTAGATCAAGCAAAAGATAAGTTTTTAGGGGTGATCAACTAAATGATTTCGGTATCATCGACGAAGCTCAAAGAATTTGAACGCATCTATCAGATATTTGATGGGAACGGCGATGGTCGCCTGACCCAGCAAGAAATTGTCGATGCATTAGAAGTTTTAGGTCGAGATATCTCGCCGCGCGATCGCACCAACTTATTTGAGCGGCTAGTGGATGGTGTCGTCAGCCACGATAGTTTTATTGAGTGGATGGCCCAGCGGGATGATCTGGATATGGCAGCGGACCTGCGGCAAATTTTTCAACTCATCGACACCGACGGCAGTGGCCAGCTGTCCTTTGAAGAGTTCACCCAGGTGGTGCAGTGTCTTAACCCTACCGCCAGTAATGAAGATATTGAAGCATGGGTAAAAAAGGCCGACTTAGACAGCAACGGGCAGATCGATTTTGAAGAGTTCATTGCCACCCAAACAGCAGGCTCGGAACTGCAAATGACCGTGGCAGCGCTGCGCAGCTTTAAAAAGATTTTGATGCAATATGCCAAAGTCGCCGCAGTGTCTTCTATGGCTCTGGTGGAGGTCGATTCTGACTTAGGAGCCGGTAAACGAGGCGCGTCCAAGGGCATCGACTTTCTGAAAGAGGCGGCCATGGAAAAACAGGCGGCGCGGATGCGAGCTGAGAACGGCATTGTTAGCCTGGATAACCGAGCGGTGCAAAACGAAAACAGTGCCCTAGCCGGGGGCCGGGTATATGCCCATGCTAAGTATATTGATGCCATTTATAAGGTCCTAGCTCGCACCACTGATATCGTGGCCCAAACCTTGCAGGACGGGCTATTTCCAGTGGTGTTGGGGGGCGATCACTCAACAGCCGCTGGCAC
>CALHGI010000515.1 GCA_938029995.1 uncultured cyanobacterium
GGCCAACTGCATGCGCTCGATGGTCCAGGGCCTAAACAAAAAGACACACATCACCGCCGCCGTAATCCAGGGGCTCAGGGACACATAGCCAATTTCCACCGGATTGTTGACCAGGGCCCACCAAATGGCAATGGTGAGAAACAGCCAGCTAAAGGTGCTGAGCAACGTCACCGTGAAGGGCGCCGCGACGCTACTTTCTGCAATGGCGGCCATCAGCCAAGAAAACAAACTCAGTAGCAGAAAGGTTTGCCAGGATAAATAGCTGGGGGGGGTGATCAGGGCACGGATTTTATCGATGGATTCCTTCAAGATGTCAATCATGAGTCACCCCCCTGGAGACGACAGTTTTTTGAGGATGGCCATCGGGTAGCCAACTCCCTGGAGATGACAGTTTCTTGAGGATGGCCATTATGCGACGCTCCTAAAGATATAGGACCGCAACACCAAAAGTAGCAGAATGGCACTAAAGCTGAGGGCATTGGCCTGGAGAATTGCGATCGCAAACTGGGATGCCGCCTCTTGGTAGAGGGTGGTGCCGGTGCGGGAGCGGCTGTAACGTTCTTGACGGCTCAGGTCCTTGGGTTTGGCAGGCAACTTCCAGGTGCCCATGGTCCGCATCAGCAGTTCTAGCCCCTTAAGCTTGATCAGCAGGGTAATAAAGAAGGCCCCTAAGCCCGCCACCAGGATGATCCATCCCATTTGGGGTTTGAGGGTGTTGTTAATTAAACTATCAAACAGCACATAGCTAATCACCTGGGCCTGGAGCCGAGGCTCAATGAGCGGTTCGATGGCCAAGAAGGCAAACCACCCCACCACCACCGCCAGCAGGTTCACCGCCGTGGCATAGCGCACGCTTTGTCTATACCCCAGACGCATCTTCTGCCGCAGCACCATGGCTTCCAATGCAATGGCCACCAATAAAAATAAAATTTGAAACATCACCGCCTTTAGCGGAAACACTGGCTCAAGTTCGCCCATCGCCCTGCCCGAGAATCTCAGACATTAGGTTATACCCAATTTGGAAGGAAGAACATCCATAAGTTGTGAATTTTGAGTTTTTTATTTTGACTGCGGTGTCAGTTGGGGGTAAATTGGCCGCCGTTTTGCAATTCAGGATTCAACCTTGAGAACCCACAACTGGCCCATTTCTAGGCGGTACTATTAAAGATGGTCCCCATACTATCTTTTCTCCATGGTTCGTTCTGGCATCGGTATTCGCACCGCTCAGCAAACGTCAGAGCGCATGGTAGGTCAGATCCATGTCTACGATGGGGAGGGCAAGGGCAAGTCCCAAGTTGCCCTGGGGGTGGTGCTACGGTCCATTGGCCTGGGCATTCAAACCTTTATGGAGAGCCGGGTACTGCTGCTGAGGTTTCTGAAGGGGCCGGGGCGTACCTATGAAGAAGATGCGGCCATTGAAGCCCTACAGCGCGGCTTTCCCCACCTGATCGATCAGGTGCGCACGGGGCGGGCCGAGTACTTTGGGGCCGGAGATATTACCAAATTTGATCACCAGGAAGCCCAGCGAGGATGGGATGTGGCCAAGGGTGCGATCGCATCCGGCCTTTATTCCGTGGTGGTGCTAGATGAATTAAACCCAGTGCTGGCCCTGGGGCTATTGGACATTGACGACGTGGTGCGCACTCTGCGCCGTAAACCCGACTGTTTAGAAATTATTGCCACGGGGCGCAGCGCCCCCCCGGCCCTGCTAGAGGTGGCCGACCTGCACTCGGAGATGAAGCCCCAGCACTATGCCACCTCCGAAATTCCAGGGCTAACCGGCATTGAAATCTACACGGGGAACGGCAAGGGTAAGTCCACCAGTGCCCTGGGCAAGGCGCTCCAGGCCATTGGCATTGGCATCAGCCAGGACAAATCCCACCGAGTCATGATTATCCAGTGGTTGAAAGGCGGCAAGGGCTATACCGAAGATTCAGCCATTGCCGCCCTGCGCCAGAGCTACCCTAACCTGGTGGACCACCAGCGCTGTGGTCGCGATGCCATCGTCTGGCGGGGACAGCAGCAAACCATTGACTATGTGGAAGCCGAGCGCGGCTGGGAAATTGCCCGCACCGCCATTGCCTCCGGCCTGTATAAGACCATTATTTTGGATGAACTAAACCCCACGGTGGATCTAGAGCTACTGCCGGAGGAGCCCATTGTTCAAGCATTGCTGCGGAAGCCCAAGGACACAGAGGTGATTATTACGGGCCGATGCAAAAACCCGCCCGCCTATTTTCAACTGGCCAGCGCCCATTCCGAGGTATTTAACCATAAGCACTATGCCGAGCGCGGTGTAGAACTAAAGCGCGGTGTGGACTTTTAATCATCGGCTGGACAGAAATGAACCAAACAGATGCGTTAGGATTTCACCAGCAGTTTCGTACTTAGGTCTCAGAGAACAATGGCAAAGGTTGAAATTTACACTTGGGTAAGATGTCCCTTCTGCATTCGCGCCAAGCAACTTTTGACGAACAAAGATGTGGACTTTACCGAATATGTAATTGATGGGGACGAAGCCGCTCGGGATGTGATGGTGGCTCGGGGGTCCGATGGCAAACGGTCTGTGCCACAAATTTTTATTAATGACGAGCACATCGGCGGCTGTGATGCGATCTATGCCCTAGAGGCCAGCCAAAAGTTGGACGAACTGTTGGCGGTATCCGCATAGG
>CALHGI010000516.1 GCA_938029995.1 uncultured cyanobacterium
GCTTTGCCCAAGCTGGTCCCCCCACCCCCGACCTTACGTCCCTAGGGGGAGCGACCACCGGCCCAAATTCTGAGCCTAGGGATTTAGATAGTGCCGCAGATAGTCCGGCCAGTCCGGCCAGTTCGGCCAATGCGACGGCCCCAGCCAATGCCATTACCCCAGCCAATTTAGACAATTCCGTCAGCACGTCAGACAACAGTAACAATGCCGGCAACTGGAGTATCACCCTCCTGATTGTTCTCATCAGTGCCCTGATTTTGCTGCTGGGCATGGGCATGGCCATGCTCTGGGTGATGCGCGGTGCCGTAGAAAGTGAAGTCACCAAAAAGGTGACCGAGAACGTGTTAGGTCAGCTTAACGAAATAGAAAACCTAGAGGGCAAGGTCCGCTCAGCCACCCGCAAAATTGACGACATTTTGGCCGAAGCCGACGACCGAGCCGACGAACTGGTGCAACGTTCCGCCAGTTTCCAGCAGGACCTGTCCACCCAGCGCAAAAGTTTAACCAAACTGTTGGCCGACATCACCGACCTCAAGGCCAAAACCGTCAAAGATTGGCAAGTCGAGCTAGACAGCGTACGCCAAACCATAGACACCACCCAAAACGACTATTTACAAAATCTAGATAACCTCAAGCAAAGCGCCATCCAGCAGCTGCAAACCCTCCAGGCCGACACCCGGCGGCAGCAACAGTCCGTATTTCAGGGCCTAGACGGTGCCCAGTCCACCCTCGAGAACCATTTATCTAGCCTCAAGGCCACCGCCGACCATCGCCAGGGGATCTATTTAGATGAACTAGAGCGCAAAGAATCGATCTTTTCCGATGAGATCGGCACCCTCCAAGCCGACACCATTGAACAGCGCGATCGCTGGTTAGACAACCTAGCCTCCCTAGAACAAGACATTGGCCCCCAGCTCGAAGACCTGCGCAAGTCCATGAAGAGCCAGCTGGAAACCCAGCGGGACAGCATCATCGACGAAATGCAGCAGGAGCGGGGAGAATTTGCCCAGCAAATGAACGATATGCAGGTCAATGCCCTGGGCCATAAGGAACTGGCCCTGCAAACCATTGAACGGTCCGTGGGGGATCTGCAACAGCAGTTTCAACAGTTGCGCAACGACACCGAAGGCCGCAAAGCCGACCTGATGCAGCAGCTGCGCCAGTCCACCGACGACTTTTTGACCCAGTTCGCCACCCTAAGGGTGGATGTGGAAGGTCGCAAGGGGGTATTACTGGGGGACATGGACCAGGTGGCCGCCGACTTTAAAAACCAGCTAGACCGGCTGCAGGGGGACCTAAGCCAGGAGCGCGACGAATCCTTTCGGGCCTTGCAACAAACGGCCAATGGCTTTTCCAACCAGCTGAGCCAGCTCCAAAATGAAACGGGCGATCAGCAGGCCCGCACCCTACAAACCATAGAAACCGCAGCCAATGCCTTTAACCGTGAGCTAGCCGAACTACAGTCGAGCCTGGCCCAGCAGCAGCAACAGTCGTCCCAAAGCCTGCGCCAGCTAGAGGGAGAATTTACCCAGCAGCTAGGGGAAGTGAGGGATGTGGTCTTTGGCCGCCGGGATATGGTAATCGACAAGCTGGACAAATTTGACGCCAACCTAGGGGACCAAATCAACGAGCTAGCCGAAGCGGCCCGAGGGCGTCAGCAGGAAGCCCAGCAACGCCTGGGGGTAATCGCCGAGCGCTTTGCCGCCGCCCTAGATGACCTCAAAACCAAGTTTGAGGGGGAACAGTCCGCCAGCGCCACCGACCTGGAACAGCTTAAGCAAAGCTTTGGCCAGCAGCTAGAGGCCCTACAAACCGAGGCCAAGGTGCAAAAGGACCAAATCATGCGCCAGCTGGGGGAGGTCACCCCAGACTATGTGGCCGACTCCTTTGTGGACACCGCCCAAACCCAGCTCCAAAGCCTTACCGAGCGGCTGTCGCGGCTGCAGTCTAACCGCCCAGAGCTATTTGAAACCATTGAAGAGCTGGTGGCCACCGCCGAAGCCAAAATTGCAGAGGGCAAATTGGAAGAGGCCATCATGACCTATGACAAGGCCCTGTCCATTCAACCCAGCAATGCCGAACTGTGGCTAGCCCGCGCCCAGCCCCTGGGCCAGCTAAAGCGACGGGATGAGGCCTTGGCGGCCCTGCAAAAAGTAATTGACCTGGAGCCCCAGCGGCAAGAAGCCTGGTACCAGCGGGGGTTAGTGCTACGGGAACTGCGCCGCTACGAAGATGCCTTGGCCACCTTTGAGCGGGTGATCGACATCGACGACACGGACCCCAAAGCCTGGCTCAATAAGGGCATGGTCCTCAGCCGCCTGAAGCAACGGGAAAAGGCGATTCTTTCCTTTGATAAGGCCATTGCCCTCAACCCCACCTACCACGAAGCCTGGGTAAATCGTGGGGTGGCCTACGGCATTTTGCAACAGGCAGAAGACGCCTTTAAGTCCTTTGATAAGGCGATTAAAATCCAGGAAAATGATGGCGTAGCTTGGCTTAACCGGGGTCTGGCGCTAATGGAGCTAGAACGGTTTGAGGAGGCGGTGGCCTCCTTTGAGCAGGCCACCCGGTTTAAGTCTGACTTGGTAAAAGCTTGGGACAACCGGGGGTTGGCCCTGGTGAAGTTGGGCCGGGACCGGGATGCGCTGAAGAGTTTTGAGAAGGCCCTGGAGATTAATCCGGCCTATGCCAAGACCTATTACAACCGGGGGGTGTGCTACGCGCTGCAGCGGGAGACAGATAAGGCCCTAGAGAACTTACAAAAGGCGGTGCAGATCGATCCGCGCTACAAGGAAGAAGCCCAAGCGGATGAGAGTTTCGAAGATATTTGGCAGGATAATTGGTTTAAGGAATTGGTAGCGTAATTGTGCAGGTTGGGTGAGCGTAATTGTGCAGGTTGGGTGAGCGTTAATTGTGCAGGTTGGGTGAGCGGAGTCGGTCGCGAAGCGTCTCCGAAGGAGTTACCCAACGACATTTGCGATATTACGATCCCTCAAGCCAACAATCGATAACCCATCGTCATTGGCCAATCCCGACATATTATCCCGACATATTAATTATGCGTGGATGTTGGGCAAGTAAAGCGATCGAACAATTCTATAGATATTGATGAGGCATTTACCCACCCCACGGGTTCCCATAGGGAAAATAGGCTACTGGACGTGAATAAACGTTAAACCACTATCCATTGGGGAGCCTTTGCATCTTCTAACACTAATTAAGATCGAAGCTATACCGTCTCTTTAAAGTATGCAAACTCAGTTCTCCCTATTGCTGGCTGTTGGAGCTATTTGCGGCTGTCTAACGGTGGCATCGCCTGCGGCATGGTCCCAGGTAACCCCGTCTGAGCCAGCAACTGAACCAGTTGTTGTAGAGCAGGTAGCCACACCCAATATTGACCTGTTGCACCAGGCGTTAGATATTATTAGCCCTCTGAAAGGTGGCC
>CALHGI010000517.1 GCA_938029995.1 uncultured cyanobacterium
AAAACCTCCACCGGATCTCCCTGGCGCAAAATCAATCGGCCCCCTAGCCGCCGCAGGTCTTGGTCAAGGTGACGTAAACAGTCCACCATAAACGCCACCCGAGCCGCCCCCGTCTCTGGATGCAGCAGCAGGGCACGATCAAACACAAAAACTGGGACCACCAGCCCCCGCTTCGCCGCCCGATAAAGCGGCTCATGATCGCAGATCCGCAGATCGCGGCGAAACCACACCAGCGTTCGACCTGCCATCAGCCACCAGACCCGCCACTTAACTCCATAGGCTCCAAACTATCGACCAAACGATCGGCTGGAACACCACCAACCCCCTTAATCATAGAAAGTTTTTGAGCCTTAGTTTTTAATCAGTACAAATTTAGTACAAATTTAGTTCATTTGTACTAATATAGAATCACAACCTCTAGAACGTTTGTTCCATGGCCTACTCCCCTTCCTACACCTCCTCCCACCAGCCAGCTCCACCTCACCAGCCAGTACCGCCCCACCAGCCAGGGCCCCAACCCATCAGCAGGTACCCCGGCAAGTCAAAGCGCCCCCATGCCCATTCGCCAAAGTCTTCTCAGCCGCCCGTAGTTTGGCTGCTAAGTACCATCGTCCTATCAGCCTTGGCAATTGCCCCCAAGGATCTCTGGCCCCGCTTCTCCGTATCCCTGTCGCCCCAATCCACCCGACAGGAATCCCTACAGCCATGGTCAATTAACTCAGCCGCCCCAGCCCGCACCTGTCAGGCCATGGTCAATGGCGATCAGCATCTTTCCCGCGCTCAGCTGACCCAGTTTCTATCGGTGGCCCAGGCAACGCCCCAGACAACAGTTCACGAAACCATCGCTCCACCCTACTGCACCCTATCCAAAGCGAGTCAACCTAAACAAAGCGAAGCCTACCCCCTGGCATTCGATCCAGATACTTGGTTTGTCGTCAATTACGACCAGGGAGTTTACACAGGCTACGACTTTATTTTTCAACAATAGCCAAGGGAAATTAAGTTGGAAGTCTCATTACTTCAGGCACGGGGTTCAGTGCCCACTGCGCCCCACTGCAATGCTTACTGCAAATTCCCACTGCCAAAATTGCCGCTGCTGATCCTCGGTATGATTTGATCTGCGAAATTCGGATGTATCGCGTCATTTCCAGATCGGTTCATCCCCTAAAGCAGCAACGGCCCAAAATTTCCACGTAACTTCAAACGTCAATCTCCTGAAGCAAGCCGTCACAGGCATCCATCAGCAAACCAATCACATAATCAAACCCATCGGGGCCACCATAGTAAGGATCGGGCACCTCACGATCAGGATGGTCATGGCTAAAATCGCACATGCGTTTCACCTTGGCTTCGTACTGTCCCGATGGGTCAAGGGCCAAAATATTGCGATAGTTGCTATCATCCATCGCCAAAATCAAATCGAATTGGTCAAAGTCATCGGCGGTAAACTGCCGAGCACTCCCGACCAAATTAATGCCTCGCTTTTTAGCCGCCGCCGCCATGCGACTGTCGGGGGAACTACCGATGTGATAGCTAGAGGTCCCTGCGGAATCACAACTCACCTTTGTTTGTAGCCCTCGCTGCTCTAGCAAATAATTCATAATGTTCTCCGCAGATGGAGAACGGCAGATATTCCCTAAGCAAACAAACAACAGTCGGGTTGTCATGACAGAAACTCACTGGGGAGAAAAAAGGAACACAAAGCTGGAGCACGGAAAACCAGCGCGCAAAAAGTCAGCCACACCAAAGGCGATTAGCAGCCAATCTGCTAATCGCCTTCAGATAAACCTAAGTTGAAAGATCTACAGTCCTGGCAGCTGCAAACCACCGGTCAACTCCTCCATACGCTCACGCATGGTCTCGGTCGACTTAAGATACGCATCACGCATGGCTGCTGACACCAAATCAGATAGGACTTCTGCCCCTTCATTCATGGCATCAGGGGAAATGGAAACCCGCTTAGGCTCCTGATTTCCACTCAGGACGACCTTAACCAAGCCACCACCTGACTGGCCTTCAATCTCCATCTGTTCAAGCTCTTCCTGGAGTTTTTTAGCTCCTTCTTGAACCTGCTGAGCCTTTTTAAACGCTTCGCTCAGCTCTTTCATTTTTCCAAGACCGAAGCCAAAACCTTGCCCTTTGTTCATAACTGGCGGCCTGATTTTACTAAATTAACTGTCAAACTATACGTCGCCTTGGCAGGAATTGCAATCATTGATTAAGGGGACTGCTCCTTAACGCCTGGAAACCATGGCCCACAGCCTACGCCCCAAGGATTTTGTTTAAACCGCTTGAAAGTCTCCTAAAATTTGCACTTCAGGCCTCAGCGTTAAAGACCACTTATCGTCCACAATGCCTTGGATATGGCGAATGAGGTTAAAAATATCGCTTGCAGTCGCCCCGCCACAGTTCAGGATAAAGTTTGCATGACGCTCTGCCACCTGGGCTTGGCCCACCTTAAACCCTTTGAGGCCAGATTGTTCGATCAGCCAGCCAGCGCTTTTGGGTTGGGGATTGCGAAATACACTGCCACAGCTGGGCAAATGATAGGGCTGGGTGGTTCGACGCTGTTCTAAGTCTGCGGCGGTCTCGGCCCTCACCACCGCCGGGTCATGGCCGGGCTCTAATTGGAAAGTGGCCTGGGTAACGATCCGTGGATCGGACTGCAGCAGGGAAGTACGGTACTTAAATTGCAGCTGATCGGGGGTCAGGGTTTCTAAAACCCCATCGGGATTGAGGACTTGGGTACTGACTAAAATTGTCTGGGTATCACTGCCATGGGCCCCGGCATTCATCACAACCGCTCCCCCCACGGTCCCTGGTATGCCCACGGTCCACGCAAGACCTGTCCAACCGCGCTTGGCCACTTTCCAGGCCAATGTGGCCATGGGCATACCGGCGGCCACGGTCACTCGCCCGGCGTCGTCGAACTCCGCCTGGCGTAAGTAACGTGTACAGATCACCAGCCCCGGTAACCCACGATCGCTAATGAGCAAATTAGACCCCGCCCCCAAACGGGTAATGGGTAACCCTTCTGCATTCGCCCATTGCACACAGGCCTGAAGCTCACTAATACTGCGGGGGGACGCAAACCACTCGGCGGGGCCGCCCACTTTAAACGTGGTTAGATTCGCCAGGGAAAACTGGGCCTTAGCGACGCAGCCGGTATCGGTGAGTTGTATTTCCATTGAGGACATGTGAACGGTTGTGTGGGGTCATCCTAAACACTGGTCAAAGCGGTTTTTTCAGCCTGTTTTGCTTGGTACTCCATGGCCTCTGGAATCACCTGATTCAGGTTGCCCGCCGTGAGGAAAATCACCAAATCTCCGGGCTGCAACGTGTCCGCCAGCTTTGCTTTCACGTCGTCTAGGGTGGCGCCATAGGTCACCTGGTCGTGGTGCTCGCCAATGGTGCTGGTGATGTCTTCCCCCGTAATGCCCGAGGCATTGGCCTCCCCAGCACTGTAGACATCGGTGACAATCACCTGATCCGCGTCAGAAAAGGCCGTTGCAAACTCCTGCAACAGCGTGGTGATGCGACTGTAGCGATGGGGTTGAAACACAGCTACCACACGCCGTTGACTAACCTCGGGTAACACCTCTGTGCTTTTAACCTTGGCCGCCGCTAAGGTGACTTTAATTTCGCTGGGGTGGTGGGCATAGTCATCGATAAACTCAATGTTGTTGTGGCATCCACGATGATCAAAACGGCGTTTAGCTCCCCCGAAGGTGGCCATAATGGTTGCGATCGCACCAAAATCCACCCCTAACCGACGAGCCACGGCAATGGCTGCCAGGGCATTACTCAGATTATGCAGCCCCAAAATAGGCAGATTTAACGTCCCGAGCCGCTCGCCTCGCTCCCAAATTTCAGCGGTGGTTTTCTGGGCAGTTTCACAAATGTCCGTAGCAATGTAATCAGCCCCCGACTCTTGACGTAGGCTGTAGGTCACCGCAGGCTGAATTTTCTGCAGTACCGTCTCACAATCTGCACTGCCAATCACCACATCACAATGGTCGGCAAAGTGCTGAAAAATTCCAACCACTTCATCCAAGCTGCTGTAGTGATCTGGATGATCCAACTCAATATTGGTAATGATGCCAATGGCAGCTGACAGCTTGACCAGGGAGCCATCTGACTCATCCGCCTCGGCCACCATATAGTCACTAGTCCCCACATAGGCATTCCCCTGCCAAGCCGCCACCTCACCACCAATCACAATGGATGGGTCAATCCCCGCCTTCAGCAGTAGATAGCCCACCATACTGCTGGTGGTGGTTTTACCATGGGTACCCGCCACGGCAATTCCCTGGGCGTCATTCATCAACGCCGCCAAAATATCAGAGCGATGGAACATGGGACAGCCCGCATCAAGCGCCGCCTTATATTCAGCATTGCTCGGACCAATGGCCGTAGAACAGACCACCTGAGGCAAAATTCCAGGATTCCCAGGGGACGATTGGGTTACCTGGGCAATGTTTTCCGCCTCCTGGCTCCAAAAAATGCGCACACCATTGTCCTGAAGACGCCGGGTAATGTGGGTTAAGCGCCGATCAGACCCAGACACCGGCAATTGGCGCTTTGCCAAAACATAGGCCAAGGCTGACATCCCAATACCGCCAACACCAATAAAGTGAAATTGCCTGCCACTAAAATCTACTGCCCTCGGCATAAACTCACCTCACACACCACGCACAGATATTTCAGGCGTATAATACCAGGAATCTATGGGATGGCCACACATCTGCTCACCAGGCTCCATCGTTTCGCGTAACTGAACTGAACCTTTCGCGTAGCAAATTGCGCATCATCACCCAAAATCCCTCAGAGTCCCCGGACCGGTCCCCGGGGATCGACCCCCTTCAAGGTTTATCAGAACTTTATTTAGCTATTCCCAAGACGGACTTGTAAGCCAATACCGTGAGCAATTATACTTAATTTCAACAGTAGGACGATAATCCAATTGTTTGGGCTCGGGGATTAACTTATCCCACAGATCTGACTGGGGTAGTTCTGACCTCGGGTGGTCCAGGCAATGGGATATCATTGGGTTTGCACATGCAAACGCTAATTTGACGCAGTTGTACGACAGAGGGTAAGCGCAGTGATTAGAGTAGCTATCAACGGTTTTGGACGCATTGGACGTAATTTCCTACGCTGTTGGTTGACCAGAGAAAATTCAGGCTTCGATATTGTTGCTATCAACAACACTTCCGATCCTAAAACAGCCTGTCATTTGCTCAAGTATGACTCCTTGCTGGGTCGTCTGGATGCAGATGTAAGCTTCACCGACGACACGATTACCGTCGGTAATAAGACTATCAAGTGTTGTTCCGACCGTAACCCCAACAATCTTCCCTGGGGTGCTTGGGACATTGACTTGGTGATTGAATCTACAGGTGTTTTTGTTAGCGAAGAAGGCGCTGGTCGTCATCTAGAAGCCGGTGCTAAGCAGGTTTTGATTACTGCTCCTGGGAAAGGTGGCAACATTGATACCTACGTTATCGGTGTTAACTCCGATGAGTATGTGCACGGCAAGAACCCGATTATCAGCAACGCTAGCTGCACCACTAACTGCTTGGCCCCAGTGGTTAAGGTGATTAACGATTCCTTTGGCATCATCAAAGGCACCATGACCACCACCCACAGCTACACTGGCGACCAGCGTATTCTAGACGCTAGCCACCGCGACCTACGCCGTGCCCGTGCCGCTGCCATTAACATCGTTCCCACATCCACAGGTGCAGCCAAGGCTGTTGCCCTGGTTATCCCTTCCATGAAGGGCAAGCTTAACGGTATTGCCATGCGTGTGCCCACCCCCAACGTATCCGTTGTGGACTTAGTGGTTCAGGTGGAGAAAAGGACCATCACAGAAGAGGTCAATGCGGCCATGAAGTCCGCAGCAGCCGGTCACATGAAAGGTGTTCTAGGGTATACCGAAGAGCCCCTAGTATCCATTGACTATCGTAAAACTGATGATTCTTCCATCGTTGATTCCAGTCTCACCTTGGTGATGGATGGCGACATGATTAAGGTTGTTGCTTGGTATGACAATGAGTGGGGTTACAGCCAGCGTGTGGTTGACCTAGCTGAGCTTGTTGCAGCTAAGTGGCCTGCATAAGTTAAGTCTCTTAACTAGCTAAAAAGCTCCCGGGGACTGAGGTTCCTGGGAGCTTTTTTTGAGCTTTTTTTAATGTGTCAGTCCCTGGCAAGCAAGCGTGTCACCCCCTGTTTTCCACGATTGGCCACACGATTGGCCAAGTCTGCCCAGGCCTAATTGCATTAGGATATGAGCATACTCGGCCAGAATAATCCGTGATTTTAGTCATTGCCCTCACCCATGGGGCCAAACCTATACTTTGACCGCATCTGTCTTTTCAGCAGAACGCCTGCTCTTTAGCCCCACAGCCTCCAATGTCGATGCCATTCCAGTGGTATTTGCCTTTCCAAATGAATACACCGTTGGTATTACTAGCTTGGGCTACCAGGTAATTTGGGCAATGTTGGCCCAGCGTAGCGACCTAAGGGTGGGTCGTTTATTTACCGATACCGCCGAGGGCCTACCCACCCAACCTGAGCTGATGGGGTTTTCGGTGTCGTGGGAATTGGACTATATCAATATTTTGAACCTGCTAGAACAACAGCAGATTCCCATTCGCAGCTGCGATCGCACCCAGCACCATCCCCTCATCTTCGGCGGTGGCCCCGTCCTCACCGCCAACCCCGAACCCTTCGCCGACTTTTTCGATGTGGTTCTACTGGGGGATGGGGAAGATCTGATTCCCACCTTTATTGACACCTACCAATCGGTCCGCTCCGCCAGTCGCCACGAACAACTAATGGCCCTGGCCCAGGTCCCCGGCATCTACAGTCCCAGCCTGTATCAGCCAGTTTACGACACCCCCACCGGCCCCATCAGCCGAGTGGCCCCCGCCAGCGGCGTACCGGCCCTGGTCAAAAAACAAACCTACCGGGGCAATGTGCTGCTGGCCTCCACCGTGGTCACCGAAAAAGCCGCCTGGGAAAATATCTTTATGGTGGAAGTGGTGCGCAGTTGTCCAGAAATGTGCCGCTTTTGCCTAGCCAGCTACCTAACGTTGCCCTTTCGCACCGCCAGCCTAGAGGCATCCCTCATTCCCGCCATTGAACGCGGGCTACAGGTCACCCAACGACTAGGGTTACTGGGGGCATCGGTGACCCAACACCCAGAATTTGAAGCGTTATTAGACTACATCAACCAACCGGCCTACGCCGATGTGCGATTGAGCATTGCATCCGTCCGCACCAACACCGTTAATGAGAAACTGGCCAAAACCCTGGTCAACCATGGCACCAAATCCATCACCATTGCGGTGGAAAGTGGTTCGGAGCGCGTCCGGGAAACCATTAATAAAAAATTGGCCACCGCCGACATCGAACGAGCCGTGGTCAATGCCAAAGCTGGCGGACTGAGCAGCGTCAAGCTCTACGGCATGGCGGGCATCCCTGGTGAAACCGAGGCAGACTTAGAGGCCACTGCCACCATGATGCTACAGCTCAAAAAAGCGGCCAAGGGATTACGACTCACCCTTGGCTGCAGCACCTTTGTCCCCAAGGCCCACACACCATTTCAGTGGTATGGAGTCAATTCCAAGGCCGAAAAACGCCTAAAATTTTTGCAGAAGTCCCTGCGATCGCAGGGCATTGACTTTAGGCCCGAAAGCTATAGCTGGTCAGTCATTCAAACCCTCATTTCCAGAGGCGATCGGCGCATTAGCCAGCTGCTAGAGCTAACCCGCCACTATGGCGACTCCCTAGGCAGCTATCGCCGTGCATTTAAAGAGCTCAAGGGAAAATTGCCACCCCTAGATTTTTACGTCCATAGGGACTGGCCCACGGATCAGCCCCTACCCTGGGACCACCTAGAAGGGCCCCTGCCCAAGGCCACCCTAATCAAACATTTACAGGACGCCGAAAACCACATGGATGAGTCAAGGCTGGGCACCCCATCCGCTAAATAATGTGTCTCCGTCTGAATTGAAACGCCACATCATCATCTTTCTGAAAGAGCACCGCCGATAGCTTTTTCCAAAGGATAAATGGCAGCGTGAGGGGCCACAGTAGGCCGGTCACGATCACAAATACCCAGTTCAGCACACTCGTCTTGGACGCGGCCGTATCCTTAAAGAACGCATATATGGCGATCAAAAAGGTCGCAACAGCAGGCAGTATGTAGTACAGATAGCTCATAATCAGTCAATTCAAAGCCTAGAAATAAGATCAATAGTTCACAAGCAAACAAAGCTGTCTAAACGTATTTTTCCATGCTAATTAAGGCTCAACCATAGTCCAATCTTTACCACGCGAATTAAGGTTTAGCTGTGATCCAATCCCACTCCTGTACCTGACATCGTACAAACTGGGCCGCCTGCAATGCTGACATTTGGGATACATCAATGGTGGGAATTTCTTTGCCTCGGCGAACTAAATCATGACGGTAAGTACGATCATAATACGTCAGGATAATGGCGGCGGCATCTGCTAGTTCACCCCTCTTAATGTGTTCCACAGCCTGCTGGGTGCGTAGCCCCCCCAAGCGCTTTTGCAAGCGTTCCGTAGCAGCAATTAGCTCCGCCGCAACAGCCTGACCATACACCCCTACTAAGATCTCCAAACGCTCTGCCTCGGAGCGGATCACTTCCAGGGTGGGGGCCGCTTCCATCTGGGCCATGGTTTCCGAGGGCACCCGGCAGGCCCCCACCCGAAAGCTCTCCGCCTCAATCCACACAGGGCGGTGCGGGTCAAACCCCATCCATTGCTCAGCAATCAGATTTTCATACTGCTCGGTACTGGGCTGGGGCGGCATCATCAGGGCCCCGTAGCTGCTACCCCGATGGTTCGCTAAACCCTCCAAGTCTAAAACCTGTTCTCCTAGGCCCTTCAGGGCATG
>CALHGI010000518.1 GCA_938029995.1 uncultured cyanobacterium
TTGACTTTGGTGATCTAGTTGGGATTGTTGAGGGAATCAATGCTAATCAGCTGAGCTTAACAGATTTTAGTCAATTTGTTTACGTTTAAGCTTTCAGTTGTCATGGCCAACGTCCTGATATGTCAGGATGTTGGCTAGCCACATCGAACTTGCGATGTCGCCATGCTGCGAGTGAAGTGTCTCTCCCATAAGCCCCAATTCACAACCACAGGCACACGATAGCTGATAACATTTTTCAAGTTTATGTCCACAGAAATCACAGCTATCGCCCCCCTCTCAACCGCCATGAATCACCCACCCACGTCTTCAAACTCTCGTTGGCAATTTTGGATTGATCGTGGGGGCACCTTTACCGATATTGTTGCTCGTCGTCCTGATGGTCAACTCCAAGTACATAAGCTGCTCTCCGAAAATCCCGGACGCTATGCCGATGCACCGATTCAAGGGATTCGCGAGATTCTGGCTCTAAGGGATGATGAGGCCATGCCCGCGGATCAAATTGAAGTGGTGAAAATGGGCACTACGGTGGCTACCAATGCCCTGTTAGAAAAAAAAGGGGATTCCACCGTACTGCTGATTACAAAAGGATTTAAGGATGCTCTGCGAATTGGCTATCAAAATCGGCCCGATATCTTTGCTCGCCACATTCAGCTGCCGGAGATGCTGTATGAACAGGTGATTGAGGTGCCAGAGCGTTACAGTGCCCAGGGAGAGGAGCTGATGGCATTAGAGACCGATGGGCCATGGGTGGATGAGTTGGAGCAGGTCTTTGAGCGGGGAGTGAGGGGATGTGCGATCGCACTGCTCCACGCCTATCGCTACCCCCACCATGAACAACAGGTGGTTGCGATCGCACAGCGGATCGGCTTCACCCAAATCTCCGTCTCCCACCAAGTTAGCCCCCTCATGAAACTCATCAGCCGAGGCGACACCACCGTCGTCGACGCCTACCTCTCCCCCATCCTCCGCCGCTACGTAAATCAAGTCCAATCCGCTCTTACCCCCCTCCCCCCCCCTCTCCTTGAGGAGAGGGGGCCAGGGGGTGAGGTTCCCCGCCTGATGTTTATGCAATCCAACGGTGGCCTCACCGACGCCCATCGGTTCCAGGGCAAAGACAGCATTCTCTCCGGTCCCGCCGGTGGCATTGTGGGCGCAGTCAAAACCACCCACAACGCTGGCTTCCATAAAATCATCGGCTTCGACATGGGGGGCACCTCCACCGATGTCTCCCACTATAGGGGCAGTGCTGACGGCCACCATAACTACGAACGCACCTTCGAAACCGAAGTGGCTGGCGTCCGGCTCAGGGCACCCATGATGGCCATCCACACCGTCGCCGCAGGCGGTGGCTCCATCCTAAAATTTGACGGCGCCCGTTATCGCGTCGGGCCAGAATCCGCCGGAGCATACCCCGGCCCCACCTGCTACCGCCAAGGGGGGCCACTCACCGTCACCGACTGCAACGTCATGCTAGGCAAACTACAGCCCCAGTTCTTCCCCATAGTATTTGGCCCCAACGGCGATTTGCCCCTAGATCAAACTGTTGTCATGGCCAAGTTTCAAAGCTTGGCCCAACAGATAAAACAAGAAACCAAAACACCCCAAACCCCCGAAGAAGTCGCCGCCGGGTTTCTCGCCATTGCCATCGAAAAAATGGCCAGTGCCATCAAAAAAATCTCCATTCAGCGAGGCTATGACGTCAGCGAGTATATCCTCTGTAGCTTCGGTGGAGCCGGGGGGCAACATGCCTGCCTCATTGCCGAAGCCTTGGGCATGGAACAAATCTTTCTCCATCCCTTTGCTGGCGTATTATCCGCCTATGGCATTGGTCTAGCCGATCTGCGCATCCTCAAAGACCAAGCCATGGAAACCATCCTTTCACCAGACACCCTACCGTCCCTAACGCAAACACTATCCGCCCTCGCCCTCTCTAGCGAGCAAGAAATGATTAACCAGGGTATCGTCCCTGAAAAAATTACGACCCTACAAAAGGTTCACCTGCGCTATGTCGGCACCGACTCCGCCCTCATGGTGGCCTTTGGCACCCCCGCTGAGATGACGGATCAATTCACCCAAGCCCACAAGCAGCGCTACGGATTTACCATGGCCCACAAAGCCCTGATGGTAGAAGCAGTTTCCGTCGAAACCATTGGACAAACCAACCCCATTGCCGAACCCTCCATTTCCCAGATACGCACCACTCCCCTCACCGCCATCAACACAGTCCCCATCTACACAAAAGGACAATGGCATAACAGCCCCGTTTATCAACGGACCGATCTCCTCCCCCATGACACCATTCAAGGGCCCGCTCTAATTATTGAACCAACGGGCACGAATATCATTGAGCCTGGCTGGTGTGCCCAACTTAACCAACAAAATCACCTAATTCTCACATACCAAGCCCCATCACAAGCCTTAGCCAGTCAATCATCAACCGCGACATCAGCCCCAAACCATACCCAACCAAACCCGGTCAAACTAGAAATCTTCAATAATCTCTTCCGCTCTGCCGCAGAGGAAATGGGCATTACCCTACAAAACACTAGCTACTCCGTCAACATCAAAGAACGGCTAGACTTTTCCTGCGCCATTTTTGATCACCAAGGACAGCTAGTAGCCAATGCCCCCCATATTCCAGTACACCTAGGCTCCATGGGTGAAAGTGTTGCCAGCCTCATTCAAGCCCAGGGCACCACCCTTCAACCCGGCGATGTTTATGCCTCCAACAATCCCTACAACGGCGGCACCCATCTGCCCGACATTACGGTCATCACCCCCATCTTTATGCAGCCAGAATTAAGGGGCAGTGCCCCCCTCTTCTACGTTGCCTCCCGAGGTCACCATGCCGACATCGGAGGCATCACCCCCGGCTCCATGCCCCCCTACAGCACCACCATTGAGCAAGAAGGTATCCTAATTGATAATTTCCGACTGGTGAAACAAGGAGAATTTCGCGAAACCGCCATCACAAAACTGTTGCAGTCTGGCCCCTATCCCGTCCGTAACCTGGCTCAAAATCTAGCCGATCTCCAGGCCCAGATTGCCGCCAACGAGCGCGGCATGCAAGAACTGCAACGCATGGTGGCCCATTATGGCCTAGACCAGGTACAGGCCTATATGCACCATGTACAAAACAATGCCGCCGAGGCCGTTCGTCGGGTTATTGATGTACTCTCAAATGGCGAGTTTACCTACACCACTGACCAGGGCACCCACATCCACCTCACCATCACCATTCATCCGGAAAAACGCTCCGCCTGCATTGATTTCACCGGCACATCTCCCCAACAAAACAATAATTTCAACGCCCCCCTAGCCGTGTGCAAAGCCGCTGTTCTCTACGTCTTCCGCACCCTAGTGGAGGACGATATACCGCTGAATGCAGGCTGTCTCCAACCCCTAGACATTATTGTCCCGGAGGGCTGTCTGCTCAACCCCCACTACCCCGCCGCTGTGGTAGCAGGGAATGTGGAAACATCCCAGGCAGTGACCAATGCTCTCTACGGAGCCCTAGGCACCATGGCCGCCAGTCAAGGCACCATGAATAACGTCACCTTTGGTAATGACCAATATCAATATTACGAGACGATCTGTGGGGGATCTGGAGCAGGGCCAGGGTTCCCTGGCACCGATGCGGTACAAACCCACATGACAAACTCTCGCCTCACCGATCCCGAGGTTCTCGAATGGAGATTTCCAGTCTTAGTTGATAATTTTGCCATCCGTCCCCATAGCGGCGGCAGCGGAACATATGCAGGGGGCAACGGCGTAGTACGGCATATTCGTTTCCGTGAAGCGATGACCGCCGCCATTATTTCCGGCCATCGCCAGGTAGCCCCCTTTGGCTTACACCAGGGCTCACCGGGTCAGTGCGGCCATAATATGATTCAGCGAGCCCATGGCACCACTGAAAGCATCGGCGGCAATGCGGAGGTGACCATGGGAGTCGATGATGTTTTCATTATTGCTACACCGGGTGGTGGTGGGTTTGGCCCCATCGGGAATTAGCTTTGGCAACGTTGAAGCATATGGGTGACTTGGAATATCAGATAGGCATTGCTGAGCCCCGGATCGCTTAGGAGAGATGAGCATGGAAGGTTGGATTATTCTCTTATTTATTGTTCTGTTTGCAACGGCCATCGTCGTCAGCATTGTCCTTGACCGCAAACGGACTAACGCGATTAAGCAACTAGCCAATACCATGGGGTTCGACTATCGAGAACAGCCCCAGACCTATCTGCCTAATACCATTTGGCAATTTGACCTTTTCAATAAAGGACGAAGGCGGAGACTGCAAAACCTGATCCAAGGCACCCAGAGCAATGCTACGGTCTCCATCGGAGAATATAGATACACCACCGGTAGTCACAAAAATAGACACACCCATAGTCAAACGGTTGTTGTTATAGAATCGGATCAGCTAAATCTGCCCAGTTTTTTGTTGACACCTGAAAACGTCTTTCATAAAATTGGCAACATGTTTGGCTACAAAGACATCGACTTTGACTCCCATCCAGAATTTTCCCACCAATATTTGCTCAGAGGTTCCGACGAAGCTAGTGTTCGAGATCTCTTTCATGAAGGTGTTTTAAACGTTTACCAACGGCGCAAAGGTATCTCAACCGAAGGCTTTGGGCCGGTATTAATTTATTACAAAAAGGGCCGCCGTCTCAATCCTAATGATTGGCAAGAAATGTTGAACAAAGCGATGGAAGCCTACGAACAGTTTAGCCAACAATATTATTAATCTTCGCTTTGTTCTCACAGAGGGAATCAATAGTCGCTTGATATGGGTAAACAGCGAAGGGAACCCATCACATAGGTGAGGAGCAGTCACACATGTGAACTAGCCGAGTGCTGAGCGTAGTAGTCAGCCAGAGCATGGCCTTAGAGCCCAGGGGACTAATGGAGGAGTAGACTTGGCACTCTTAATCATTAGTTCGTTTGTATTAAACTCATCCCTTCGCTATGATAAGGACGTACCCTGATGCCTCGTTCGGATGGATAGCGCGACCACGAGTCCAGACACGATTCCAGAAATATTGCCAGGGATTGAACTGAGCGAGGAGCAATGGGAAGCATTGCAGGCAATTGAGGAATTTTTACAGAGTCCGAGCAAGCTGTATTTGATGACGGGTTATGCGGGGACGGGGAAAACCACGTTGCTCCAGGCCCTGGTTACCCATTTAAGAGACCAAGGCTGCGACTGGCCCATTGCCCTCACCGCCTTTAGCAATAAAGCCACCAAGGTGCTGAAAACCATGGCGACCCAGTGGGACCTGAAGCAAGTGGAGTCGGTCACCTGCTGTCGGCTACTGGGTTTGAAGCCGGTGATCGATACGGGCAGCGGTGAACAAATCTTTAAGTCGGTGAGCGACCAGCATAATCAGGTGCCGGACTATCGCCTGGTGATTGTGGACGAGTGCTCCATGATTAATCAGGAGATGTGGAAACTGCTGGTGGAGGCAATTTCTCGATTAGATATTCCCACCCAGATGTTATTTGTTGGGGACCCGGCCCAGCTGCCACCGGTCAATGAAACCGAGTCCTGCTGCTTTAATCAGATTATGCATCAGTCGTCCCTCTCCCAGGTGATTCGCTATGGCGGGGCCATTGGGCTGGTGGCGGATGATATTCGACGCAATATTGAACGACAGTTGCTACCCAGGTATGAGAGTGATGTGAGTGAAGACCGCACAGAAGGTTTTTTTGTCCTGCCCAAGGCCCCTTGGCGTGACGTTCTCATCCGCGCCTTCACCTGCGAAAAATATAAGGCCGACCCTAACTATGTTCGAGTACTGGCTTACACCAATAACCGTGTCAAAGTGCTAAATCGGATGATTCGCCGGGCTATCTATGGCGATGACCTAGCACAGTTCGTACCTGGGGAAAGGCTGATTGCCAACAATCCTTGCCTGGAAGAAGGAGGGATTATTCTCCAAACTTCGGAAGAGTGTGAGGTATTGGAAATCAAACCGGGGAAAGTAGAAGGCATGCCCGTGTGGCAACTTGTTGTTTATACGGAAGAGGGAAAATTTCAAGATCTAACGGTCCTACAGGAAGTTAGCATCCCTGACTATGAAAGACGATCACGGGACTACGCCACCAACAAACAGTGGGAGATTTTTTGGGAATTTCGGCAACAGTTTCATGATTTAAACTACGCCTATAGTCTAACGGTGCATAAAAGCCAGGGCTCCACCTTTCAGGATGTGTTTGTGGATCTGCCGGATCTAATGCGAAATTCTAAGGTGATTGAGCGCAATCAACTTTGTTATGTGGCGTTTACGCGGGCAGCGAAACGCGTGTTTATCTATCAGTAACGGCCCATGGCTTAGGGTTGTTCATAGATACAAACTTCTGGGTTAATGGGATTATTCATCGTCCCTGTCTTTCGACGCGGGTCGTACTAGGGGACAGCGGTGGGTGCATCCAGCTTGAGTAGATTTCACAGTGGCCTCGAACAGGGTCAAAAGCCACCATTCTCAGGGGGCTCAGTATTGTCGAGCATTCATTGCTCAACACAGTACCGCGACTCATTGAGCATCCGTGCATAGCGGTCAGGCTATGGCTTTAGCCAATGTCCTAAAAATTCTGCGATCGCATCCGCCTCATAGCTAGGCAGCTCATCATTCCCAGGTAATACCTTCACCGTAGCCCTAGGGGCCGCCATCGTAAACGTCTGAGTCAACTGACGGCTAGTCTCCCCGGCCCCTTCCCCTTGCAGAGCCACCATAGCCATGGGCAACCCAGCCAATTGGGTCCCCACAATTTCCGGTTCTAAATCCTTACGACGCCGCTGAAACAACAAACGACAGGCCGCAGGATAACGCTTCAATAGCTGCCGCAGATGGTTATTTTTCCACCAGGCCGTAGGATGCCCAGGCCTAGGCTGCCGCGCAAACGGTTTCAATAGGGACAACCACAGCCCTGCCAAAGGATTCGCCAGCCACCGTGCCTTGCGCCAACGCTGGGGATCATAGGTCAACCCCTCCGGCTCTAACACACAGACAGCCTTAACCTGCTCTGGATACCGCAGGGCATAGCGAGTCGCCACCCAGGCCCCCAGGGAATGCCCCACTAAAACAACGGAATCTACCCGCAGGGAGGCCAATAACTCAGCCAGGGTATTCACCTGCATCGCAATGGAATAAGCAGATTTATCCTTCAGCCGTTGGGATTCGCCAAAACCAATCAGATCAGGCGCAACACAATGATAATGATGCCCCAGTCGCACCAGCACATCGCTCCACTGGTCGCCGTCATGCCATGACCCATGGAGAAAAACCACGGTTTGTCCTCGACCCACCTCTCGCCAAAACATCTGGCCGCGCTTAAACTTACGACGCAGATTGCGAACGGGCAGGCTGATATCAGGCCAAAACAGTGGCTCCATTAAAATAGTCCTGTAGCTGCTGATCGTGATCGTGGGCTAGGTTACCACGGGGAATGGTATCCACAGCAAAAGCCTCAATTCTCATGACCTCAGCTTTATCGCGAATACAGAAGTTACCATCCACATAAGCTTCAAGGGCAACGCAGGTGGAGTGAAACCGAGGGTCCCGCTCTGGGGCAGAATACACACCCACCAACCGACCCAGATTGAGTAAATCTAGGCCGGTTTCTTCCAACAGCTCTCGCCTAGCAGACGTGGCAATATCCTCCCCCCAGTCAACCAAGCCACCCGGTAAACCCCAACGACCGCTATCACGGCGCTGGATCAATACAATCCGCCCATCCGGCAGAATCGGGATCACACTCGTTCCCACTAAAGGTCGTCGTAAAAGTAACCCCAAGAGGGTTCGGACCGGTCGCCAAAATTGTGGCATGGAATTACAGCTCGTCTAGTTCAGCAAGAAGTTCAACCGGATGCTTTTCAGCCTTGACCTTACGATAAATCTTCTCCAGATTGCCATCTGGACCGATCACGAAGGTGCTGCGGCTGATACCCATATATTCTTTACCCATAAACTTTTTGAGACCGTAGCTACCATAGGCGGTCGCCACTTTGGCCTCTTCATCCACTAACAGTGGAAAGGGTAAATCGTGTTTAGTAATAAACTTTTGGTGAGACTTGGCATCATCAGCACTCACACCAAGCACCACAACATCTTTAGCCTGGTAGGCCGCATAGTTATCTCGAAACGCACAGGCTTCCTTAGTACACCCAGGGGTGCTATCGCGGGGGTAAAAATAAAGCACCACACGCTTACCCTTTAGGTTGGCCAAACTGACGGTATTTCCATCAGCATCAGCCAAACTAAAGTCAGGAGCCGGATCACCAACTTGCAATGTCATGGATTCTTAAAAGCCTACTTATCAAGTTTGCCCTTAAGATTGTATACCCTCTCGCTAATTGCTCATTTTTAGGCTAAATCTATGGCAAATCAGTGTGACCCATCAAGTAGCGATCGCATTCCCGCGCCACACCACGGCCTTCATTAAAGGCCCACACCACCAGGCTTTGTCCCCGACGACAGTCCCCCGCCGCAAACACCCCAGGGATGCTAGTCGTATATTGCTCAAATTCTGCCTGAATATTGCTGCGACCATCCTGCTCTAGACCCAAGGCATCAATCAACGGCTGCTCTGGCCCCAAAAAGCCCATGGCCAAAAGCACTAGCTGGGTGGGAATCACCCGCTCAGACCCCGCCACATGCTGGAGTTGAAACCGACCATTCTCATCTTTCTCCCAAGCCACATCCACCACGTGCACGGCCTTCACATGGCCCTGATCATCCGACTCAAACTTAGTCGCCGTCGATAAATAGGCCCGAGGATCATTCCCAAACTTCGCCGCTGCCTCCTCTTGGCCATAATCCATGCGATACACCTTGGGCCATTCGGGCCAAGGGTTATTGGCCGCCCGCTCCTCAGGGGGCTTAGGCATAATTTCCAACTGGGTCAAACTATTACAGCCATGGCGAATGGAGGTACCCACACAGTCAGTGCCCGTATCCCCCCCACCAATAATCACCACATCCTTACCCGCAGCCGAAATCACCTGGTCATTCTGGGTGGGATCGATCACGGCTTGGGTGTTTTTAGTCAAAAACTCCATAGCAAAATGAATACCCTGGGCATCACGCCCTGCAATGGGCAAATCGCGGGGGCGAGTAGACCCGGTACACAGCACCACCGCATCATATTCTTTAGTCAATGTGTCCGCAGGCAGGTCCTTGCCAATCTCCGTATTGCAAATAAACCGCACACCCTCCTGCTCCAGCAGCTGAAGACGGCGAAGCACCACCGCTTCTTTTTCCAATTTCATATTGGGAATGCCATACATCAGCAACCCACCGGGACGATCCGCCCGTTCATACACGGTCACCAAATGGCCCGCCTTATTCAGCTGGGCCGCCGCCGACAATCCGGCTGGGCCAGAGCCCACAACCGCCACGGTCTTACCTGTGCGCTGTTCTGGAGGAGCCGCAACAATCCAGCCCTCTTCCCAGCCTTTATCAACAATGGCATGCTCAATATTCTTAATGGTGACCGGCGGGTTATGAATCCCCAACACACAAGCCCCCTCGCAGGGAGCTGGACACACCCGCCCCGTAAACTCAGGAAAATTATTCGTCTTATGGAGGCGGTCGAGGGCCTCTTTCCACAGACCGCGATACACCAAGTCATTCCACTCAGGAATCAGATTATTGATGGGACAGCCGCTGGCCATGCGGTTAATGGTATTTCCCGTATGACAAAAGGGCGTACCACAGTCCATACAGCGGGCCGTTTGCTCCCGCAGCTTCCCATCCGGCAGCGGCGTATGAAACTCCTGCCAGTGATGAATCCGCATCAGCGGCGAGACATCTGGCGCAATTTCGCGGGTGTATTCCAGAAAGCCTGTTGGTTTGCCCATGGGAAAAGTTTTAAATGATAAATGATTGATGTGTAGGGTGGGAGTGGCCCACCACCTGTCGATTGTTCTTGGGTGGGCCATACCCACCCTCGGGATTAATTCCCCGCCACCCGAGCAACGTCTTTGATGTTGGCTTCAAACGCTGCCGACAAGGCATCATCGCCACTCAAACCGTCCTCTAGCGCCTGCTTCAAGGCCTGGATCACTCGCTTATAATCCCGAGGAATTACCTTGACAAACTTGGGTAAGAGAGCGTCCCAATCCCCCAGAATCTTGCTGGCCGTTTGACTACCCGTGTAACGGTGATGGTTGGCCACCATCTCCCGCAGGTCAGCAATCTCTTCTGGATCACTCAACTGCTCCAGATCCACCATTTCCGTATTACAGCAAGTGGGAAAGTCTCCTACCTCGTCATACACGTAGGCAATGCCACCGCTCATACCCGCCGCAAAGTTGCGCCCAGTGGCACCAAGCACAACCACTTTACCGCCGGTCATATACTCACAGCCATGGTCACCCACCGCCTCCACCACGGCATTCACACCGGAGTTTCGCACACAGAAACGTTCTCCAGCCATGCCATAAATATAGGCTTCACCGCCGGTGGCACCATAAAATGCAACGTTGCCAATGATAATGTTGTCCTCCGGCACAAACGTGGACGCCTTGGGGGGGTAAACAACAATCTTGCCGCCGCTTAAACCCTTACCCACATAGTCATTGCCATCACCCTCTAACCGCAGAGTGACACCAGCAGGCACAAAGGCCCCAAAGCTCTGACCAGCACTACCTTGGAAGGTGAGATCCACCGTATCCTCCGGCAACCCCTCCCAATGCTGCTTGGTAATCTCGTTGCCCAAAATAGTCCCCACCACCCGGTTAATATTGCAAATGGGCAATGTGGCACTCACCTTGTCCCCCTGTTCAATGGCAGGCTTACACAAATCCAGCAGGGTCGTAATGTCCAAAGACTTATCCAAACCATGATCCTGGGGGATTTGGCAGTAGCGACCCACATCGCTAGCCACCTGGGGCTGGGCCAAAATCTTCGAAAGGTCTACCCCTTTAGCTTTCCAGTGGTCCACCGCTGACTGCACTTCCAGCCAGTCAGTATGGCCCACCAGCTCATCAAAGGTGCGCACCCCCAACTGGGCCATCAGCTCTCGCACATCCTGGGCAATAAACTGCATAAAGTTCACCACATGATCAGGATCACCAATAAAGCTCTTGCGCAGCTTAGGATCTTGGGTAGCAATCCCCGCAGGGCACGTGTTCTTTTGGCAAACGCGCATCATAATGCACCCCAGGGACACCAGCGGCGCCGTGGAGAAGCCAAACTCTTCTGCCCCCAACAATGCGGCCATCACCACATCCCGGCCCGTTTTCATTTGGCCGTCGGTCTCTACCACAATGCGGCTCCGCAGGTTGTTGAGCACCAGGGTTTGATGGGTTTCCGCTAGGCCTAGCTCCCAGGGCAGCCCCGCATGCTTAATCGAGGTTTGAGGAGAGGCGCCGGTACCACCGTCAAAGCCGGACACTAACACCACATCGGCATGGGCTTTGGCCACCCCAGCGGCAATGGTGCCCACCCCCACTTCAGATACCAGCTTGACGTTAATTCGGGCGCTGCGGTTAGCATTTTTCAGATCATGGATCAGCTCCGCCAAGTCTTCAATGGAGTAAATATCATGGTGGGGCGGTGGTGAAATCAGACCCACCCCTGGTGTGGAGTGACGCACCTTGGCAATCCATGGATAGACCTTTTTACCTGGTAACTGTCCCCCTTCACCGGGCTTAGCCCCCTGGGCCATTTTGATCTGAATTTCCTTGGCCTGGGAGAGATAGAGGCTCGTCACACCAAACCGACCGGAGGCCACCTGCTTAATGGCGCTATTTTTAGAGTCGCCCTGGTCATTGGTCCAGGTAAACCGTTCGGGATCTTCGCCCCCCTCACCGGTGTTCGACTTACCGCCCACCCGATTCATGGCAATGGCCAGGGACTCATGAGCTTCCTTAGAGATAGAACCGTAGCTCATGGCTCCGGTTTTAAATCGGCGGGTAATATCTGCCACCGACTCCACCTGATCCAGGGGAATAGGCTGGCGAGCTTTGAAATCTAGCAGTCCCCGCAGGGTAAAGTGCTGCTTACTCTGGTCGTTGACCAGGTTGGCATAGTGCTTATAGGTGTCATAGTCTCCTGAACGCACCGCCTGTTGAAGGGTGTGAATAGTGTCTGGGTTAAACAGGTGGGCTTCGCCATCCTTACGCCACTGATAGTTGCCGCCAACATCCAAAACGGGAATGTCGCCCCGCTCCGCAAAGCCATGACCATGGCGCATAATCGCCTCTTGGGCAATCACATCTAACCCAATACCCTCAATGCGTGAAGCAGTCCACGTAAAGTACTTGTCGATGACGCTGTGGTTGAGGCCAATGGCTTCAAAGATCTGCGCTCCGCGATAGCTTTGCAAGGTGGAAATACCAATCTTGGCCGCAATCTTAATGGTGCCTTTGGTGATGGATTTGATGTAGTTCTTGTGGGCATCCCCAGGCAGAATATCCACCAACATGCCATCGGCCGCCATGTCATCAAGAGTTTCAAAGGCAAGGTAGGGGTTGATGACATTACAGCCATAGCCCAGCAAAACAGCAAAGTGATGCACTTCGCGGGGTTCACCCGACTCTAGGATGATGCCAACACGGGTGCGGGTACCTTGGCGAATCAGGTGGTGGTGCAAACC
>CALHGI010000519.1 GCA_938029995.1 uncultured cyanobacterium
GGTCTCGATTTCTTCGGCCCTTTAGCCTTTATAGGTCTATCCCAAGTACGCGAATCAGCAATATTCAGCGGATTACCCCTAACTGAACGACTCACCGAGCGCACCTGCGGCGTCTGGGTCATCAACATCGAAACCCACGAAATCGTAGCATTTCTAAAATTTGAAGACGCCGTGCAAGAAATTTTCGCAGTTCAGACACTCCCCAACATTCGCTTCCCTGAACTATTTATTGAAGAAAATGCGTTTCTAAAAAATTCCTATGTGTTGCCCGATGAAGCCCTCGTAGAAGTAGAGTTTTCAAATGACACATAACCCTTTCTATCGTCAACTCAGCCATATGTCGTCTATCCCATAAAAGTTTTGGAGCTTGGAGCTTGCTCGAAAGATCTCATGGTTCTTAAAAAAGCTCAACATTCATATGGGAACCATTTGGCATTTCATCTACCCCTACAATGCATCCTTTTCTTATCGATACACGGCTTCACAATGATGACTCTGGATGCTGATCTAAAAATGTAAGTACGTCTGCGCACCAGGTTAGCCAACTCTCCTCATAGGCAATTCCCCGTTTCATGGTGAGATATTTAAACTGGTGTTCTATGGAAGATTCAGCATCCCTAAAACAGACTTCCTGGGCATGGAACTTATCCAGCTGCTCCTGGTGCAGTGCTTGACGATGGTACAACTCTTTAAGCAACAGCTCACGGGGCATTTTGTAGCCAATCATAATCTTCACCAACAAATCTTCTCTAATTTGCGTGCGGTCCGTCGGCTCCCCGTACCAGCGAACCAGTTCATCCGACCCTGCATCCGTAATCCTGTAAATCTTTTTATCCGGCTTACCGTCCTGGGGAACCGTCTCAAAATCTACCCACCTCTGGGTCAGCATTTTGGTTAGTTCCCGGTATACCTGCTGCTGAGTGGCTTTCCAAAAGCAGCTAATCCCTTCATCAAAGCGCTTACTAATGCCATACCCACTATCGGGTTGCTGGGACAATAGGGCCAAGATGGTGTGGGCTAAAGCCATGGGGTGTATCGATCAACTTGAGTTGACATATCCAACATGTTGAGTATAACTTATGGAAAGCAATACTCAACATGTTGAATATAACTTTTTTGTATATCAACTAGGTTCAGGTCAACTATTTGGATAGTGATCCATGGTTTCATCAATGTCTGGTAACGCTAGGGGTGTTCGCAACCTGAACTGGCGATGGTTATTGTTACTGTTACTGGCAGTCCCGGCCTTCTGGCTGTGGCGCATGCGTTCTGAGGCAGCGGAGCCGGAGGATACAATTGCCCCTTTGCCTGTTCAAGCCGAGGTGCTAAAACGTTCTACTACATATGCCGTTGAGCGCTCCTACACTGGAGAAATTGCGGCTCGCCGCAGTAGTGACTTGGGCTTTGAGCAAGCGGGTACGTTGGTGGAGGTATTGGCCACCGAGGGAGAACGGGTAGGGGCAGGTACTCCCCTTGCCCGTTTAGATACCCGTAGCCTGGCCGCCCAGCGCCAGCAGATTGAAGCTCAAAGGCGTCAGGCCCAGGCCGTTTTTCAAGAATTAAGCCAGGGCCCACGCCGGGAAGATATCGCAGCAGCCACTGCTGCTGTTCAAGACCTACAGGCCCAGCTTGCCCTAGCACGGTTACAGCAAGAGCGGCGGGAGAATCTCTATACGGAGGGGGCCATTTCCCTGGAAGAGCGAGATTCTGCGGTCCTTGGGGCCAGTGCCCTGGAGGGACGTTTACAACAGGTTCAGAGTCAGTTGGATGAACTTGAGGCTGGTACTCGCATAGAACAAGTGAGCGCCCAGGATGCTCAAATTGATCAAATCGATGCCAGCCTCAAGACTCTGGATGTGTCGATTGCTAAAAGTGTGATTTATGCTCCTTTTGACGGGCGAGTATCGTTGCAACTGGTGGATGAGGGCGTGGTGGTGAGTCCGGGGCAGCCCGTTATGCGACTGGTGGAAGGGGATGCCCTGGAGGCGCGTATTGGGGTACCGGGTCCCATGGCCGGTCGCATGACCCTGGGCAGTCCTCAGGTAGTTGAGGTGAATGGGCAAACCTACAGCGGACAAGTGACAGCCCTGCTGCCAGAACTGGATGATGGTAGTCAAACAGTTACGGTGGTGGTGACATTGCCGCCAGGGGCACAGCCCACCATTGGCGCAACGGCACGGCTAACATTGCAGGATCAACAAGATGAAATCGGCTACTGGCTACCTATTAGTGCCCTTGTGGCTGGGGAAAGGGGGCTATGGTCAGCCTATGTGCTCAGTGAACCCAAAAATGAACCAACAAATGGGCCAACGGCTGAAAATCTCTATGAAGTAAATCGTCGAGAAGTCGAGATACTTCACACCGAAAGCGATAGAGCGTTTGTCAGGGGCCTGCTACAGCCAGAGGAGAAGCTTGTCACTAGTGGTACCCATCGTCTCGTGCCCGGTCAGCTTGTCCAAAATTAACGTTATTCGAAATAAGAGAGACTTTAGGAGACTTCTATGAAAGCCTTTGTTACTGGTGGTACTGGGCTGCTAGGTAGTAATCTGATGCGGCAGTTGTTGACCCAGGGATATGGGGTTCTTGTCCTAGCTCGAAACTTAGACAAAGCCCCTAGGGTGCTGAGGGAATACCCCGGTCTAGAGATTATTCAGGGGGATATGCAGGATATTTCCCGCTTTGCTCACCCTTTCAAAGGGAGTGATATTCTCTTTCATTCGGCTGCTTATTTTCGTGAGTCCTTTGGTTTAAGGGGGCACTGGAGCAAACTCAACGCGATTAATATTGATGCCACAATGATTTTACCAGGGGCCATGTTTGGGCCTGGGGATGCTGCGCCGACGGAAGCTGGGCAGTTTGTGGTGGATTTCCTCAATGGCAAAGTTCCTTTTGTGATGAATGGCGGTTTTTCCGTTGTCGATCCTCGAGATGTCTCTGGGGCGAGGATCTCTGCAACACAGTTGAGCCAGTTTGGAGAACGCTATTTAGTTGCAGGCCGGTATCATTCTGAGGAGGCAATCGGGCAGCTATTAGCTCAATTGGGCAATTGCCCTGTGCCTGGGGTTAAGCTACCGGGGTTTGCCATGCATTGGGTGGCAAAGATGGTTTTACTGATGGCATGGCTGACCCGAAGAAAAACAGTTCTGACAATTAATGCAGTCAAACCCATGGTGGCTGACCAGCAATTTGATTCGAGTAAGGCCAAGAATGCCTTAAATATTTTCTTTCGACCTCTAGCAGAGAGTTTGAAAGATAGGGTGGCTTGGTATCACCAAAATGGTTATGTGAAGTAACCAGAGATCCGGCCATTACCCCCCACAATTCGCCCACCTTGTTACCTTGCCCAGGAAATGTTTAATCTCTTTTTTCGGAATCGGCAGCTACTATTTCTCACCCTGACATTAATTATTGTTTGGGGGCTATCCGCATTTCTTTCATTACCCCGGCTAGAGGACCCTGAAATTGTCCAGCGGGTATCGACCGTAACGACGTTTCTCCCAGGCGCGAGTGTTGAGCGAGTCGAGTCATTAGTCACCGATAAAATTGAGGAGGAGCTTTCCGATATTGAGGAAGTTGAAGAGATTACCTCGCTATCTAATCCAGGGGTGTCCGTCGTCACGGTAGAACTGAAGGAGACCGTGAGCGATATTGACCCTGTATGGGCCAGGGTGCGCAGCCAGATTGATGATGTGATTCCGGCCCTACCGACGGACGCCAGTCGCCCAGACTATGAAGATTCAGAAGTCAAGGCCAATGCCATGATTGTGGGGCTAACCTGGGACCTGGATGAACCGGTTAACTATACAATTTTGCGGCGGGTGGTCGAAGGCTTAGAAATAGCGCTACGAAACATACCTGGAACGGACAGCGTAACTCTGTTTGGTGAGCCAGATGAAGAAATCCAGGTGGAGATTAGTCAGGCAGAATTGTTAAGGTTGGGGATCAGTGCCCAACAGCTTTCGCAACAGATTACAGCCAGCGATGCCAAAATTTCCACAGGGGAGTTGCGTAGCGGCTCCACTGAACTGCTATTGGAGGTGGATAGTGCGCTGGATTCATTAGACCGCATTGGCAAGATTCCCGTGGGTGTGGGGGCAGATGGACAGCTGGCCCAGCTAGGGGATATTGCCCAGGTGAGCAAGGGCGTACAAACGCCCGTGTCTGATCTGGCCCTGGTGGCAGGGAAGCCAGCGATTGTCGTAGCCGCAACGGTGGAGTCTGATTATCGGGTGGACCAATGGGCCCAACAGGCCAGAACAGTGCTCACTGACTTTGAAGCGAATCTGTCAGATGGCTTAGGCATTACCGTTGTCCTCGATCAAAGCAAGTATGTCCAACAGCGGCTGAATGGGGTCATTGGTAACCTGTTACTGAGTTCCGTTTTGGTTATCGGTATCTCGCTGTTGGTGTTGGGATGGCGCTCGGCCTTAATTGTGGGTATGGCGCTACCGCTCTCCACCTTAATGGTGTTTGGCAGCATGAAGGTGTTAGGGATTCCCCTGCACCAGATGTCGGTAACCGGGCTGATTATTGCCCTGGGATTGTTAATTGACAATGCCATCGTGGTGGTGGATGAAGTGCGCATACATTTACAACAGGGCGTTCATCCGGCCACAGCCGTCCATGATACGGTCAAGCACCTGACAGTTCCCCTGGTGGCATCCACCCTCACCACGGTTTTGGCATTTGTGCCCATTGCCACCTCGCCGGGGGGCACCGGAGAGTTTATTGGCACCATTGGCACCACGGTGATTTTGGCCCTGGTCAGTTCACTCACCCTCTCCCTGACAATCATTGCGGCCTTAGCGGGCCTGATTTATCGCTGGCGGCCGTTGCCGCCCCCATCACAGCGACCCCATTGGCTGGTGGTGGGCTGGTCCAATGCCGCCCTTTCTCGGTTCTATGAAAACAGTCTCAGGGCAATTTTTCACCGCCCCATGCTGGGGATACTGATCGCCATGGTGCTTCCAGTGGTGGGCTTTGTGCAGTTTGCCAGTCTACCGCAACAGTTTTTTCCCCCCACCAACCGTGACCAGTTTCAAATTGAGCTGTCGCGACCGGCCTCTAGCTCAATTGCGGCCACCCGCACCCAAACCTTAGCCATGGGTGAGCTGATTAAACAGCATCCAGCGGTCCAGGATATCCACTGGTTTCTGGGTGAAAATGCACCGTCTTTTTTCTATAACGTGGTGGGCAGTCGGCGCAATGCGGCTGAGTATGCCCAGGGGATTGTTCAGTTGAAGGCCACGGATGACCTTCAAGGCACGATTCAAACGTTGCAAATGCAGATGGACAAAGCCTTTCCCGATGGGCAAATTTTGGTAAAACAGTTGGAGCAGGGCCCTCCTTTTGACGCCCCCATTGAGGTCAGTCTCTATGGTCCTAACTTAGAGGAACTCAGGACATTGGGCAATCAGCTACGGCTGACCCTATCCCAGCTAGATGAGGTGACCCATACCCGGGCCACATTAACGGAATTATCTCCGAAACTGGCCTTGGAGGTGAATGAGGCCACAGCCGAGAGGGTGGGGTTGAGCAATGGTGATATTGCCTCCCAACTCAGTATTCTTCTGGATGGTCAGCTAGGGGGTTCCATCCTGGAAGATACGGTGGATATTCCAGTTCGGGTACGGTTACCGGAGCAGGAACGGGGCGATCTGGCCAAAATTACGTCCGTCGATCTGCTCAGTGCCGATGGTACAGCGGTTCCCTTTTCTGCTGTGGCAGCGGTTAATTTACGCCCGGAACAAAGTACCATTGCGCGAGAAAATGGCCAGCGGGTGAATACGGTCCAGGCCTTTATCCGGGCTGGTGCTTTGCCTAGCACTGTTTTAGCTGAGTTTAAACAGACCCTGGATGACCAAGGATTTGAGCTGCCAAACGGGTATCGCCTCAGCTATGGAGGGGAGGCCGATGCCCGAGGTACGGCAGTTGGTAGTTTGCTCTCGACCGTGGGCGTTTTGGTGGTGTTGATGACCGCCACCCTGGTGTTGTCGTTTAACTCCCTTGCCCTGGCTGGGTTACTGGCGGTAGTTGCCCTAGCGGCGGTCGGTCTAGCGGCCATGGCCCTATGGTTGTTTAACTCGCTGTTTGGCTTTACGGCGATTCTTGGCACCCTGGGTTTAATTGGTTTGGCCATCAACGATTCGATTGTTGTTTTAGCCGCTTTGCGAGACCATCCCCTTGCCCGTCAGGGGGATGCCGTGGCGATTCGCCAGGTGGTCATGCAGTCCACACGCCATGTGGTGGCAACAACCGTCACGACTATTATTGGCTTTACGCCTCTATTGTTGGATAAAACTGGGTTTTGGCCGCCCATGGCCATTGCGATCGCAGGTGGTTTAGGGGGGGCCACCCTATTAGCCCTGTATTTTATTCCCTCCGCCTATTTGTTAATCCATCGTCCCAAGCGGCCAAGGCTATCTTCCCGAGAATCCATTTGAACGCTCTCATCAGCCAATTGCCACCGTTGGAGAGCCCGAAGCAGTATTGCTTAAGCGGAGTTGGGCCATGCTCCCATGCCCTGGTGTGATCGACAGCCCTTGGGTAAAACGCCCACGTCCGATCATG
>CALHGI010000520.1 GCA_938029995.1 uncultured cyanobacterium
CGGAGACAATTGCCCAGGGGGACCCAGGTTCTACTGGTTTAGCCCTAGCTCCCGTTGCCTCTTTTTCGTTAAACCCAATGAAACGATACGGTGTGACTCTGCCAAATAATACTTGAGTTGTTCGTCTTCCAGGGCTTCATATTGCTGTATCCACTTCATGCCACGGGATGCCATGTAGGGGGCAGGCCTGAAACCGGGTTCCTCTCGCAAAAGTTCAAAATTTAGATCTGACACTTTAAAAGTGAAGGCTGGCTGATCATCTTTTTTCCAACCTCCGATGGCAAAGACTTTGCCACCTACTTTCCATACATGGGACTCTCCCCACTGCATGACATAGGATGTGGCCGGTAACGCACTACAAAAATCATTGAATTCATCGTAGGTCATATACCCTCTTGATTCATAATGGCTTAGCTCACTGACATGGTTTAACGTAAAAAGACACCACTACAGTAGCGTAAGCAAGGCGTTTGATTGCAACGAAGGGCATAGGGCGGGGCTATTGGCGCATGTTTGCCCAATATTGAATTTCAGTTTAATCAGTTTATACTGGGCGACCTTGGTCAGTTTGAGGGCGTGGCAGAATCTGTTGCGGCTAGCTAACAAAGCTCGGAGTCCATAACGACAAATGGGTCATTAATGGATTTTCCGCTGGTGGCCATAGCCATGTTTAACTACTGGATAAACAAATAATGCAAAGTCGTGTAGGCAATGCACCGTCTAGGTTAGTAAACGATCATTATTCAGCTGTGGTCATCAAATATCCCATAACGATTCTATGAAAAATTGAAACAAAAGCTAAGGCAATCTAAATTTTTCTAGTGCATTTGGCAATCATCCATTTTAACCTGGCCTATAGTAAAGCCTCCTAATGAAGAGGTGTTTCTAATGCCAAAGCCATTACGTTATCTGTTAGCGATTCTGTTCCCCCCTGTGGGTATTTTTCTCACCTACGGTCTGAGTATTTCACTCGTAATCAGTATTGTTTTGACATTACTGGGTTGGGTGCCGGGCAGTTTGTATGCTGTATGGGCATTGGTAAAACACGATGAAAATGTTGGCGAAGCAACCTAAACTCTGACGAATCAAGGTTTTCTAGCAGTCGCTATGTTCGAGTCATTGCGGCCTGTCAAGTACTGTATTCTATCGGGAGACATCAGATGATTGGCTTTTTATTTACAACGTTACTGACGGCCCTCAGTCTGTTGATGGTGGATTTAATTGTCCCAGGGGTTGATATTGCCACCTTTGCTTCTGCCCTATTGGCCGCACTGTCCATTGGCTTTGTTAACGGTGGCATTCGCCCTATACTTTCTTTTCTCTCTTTTCCTATCACGATTTTGACCCTGGGTATTTTTGCCCTGGTGGTTAATGGCTTTTGTTTTTGGCTGGCAACGCTTGTCGTACCAGGTTTTAGTGTGCATGGTCTATTGGCCTTTTTCTTGGCACCCATTGTCTTTTCATTGGTGAGCACCCTATTAAATAAGTACATTGCGGAAAAGGGCTTGGATTTTCCGTTTTTCCAGGGTAGTGAGGATCCTTCCTTAACACCTGGGGAATAGATAATCTGCCGCTTGCACCACGAACTTCTGAATCCAGAATGGTTTAAGCATCACAGTTTTTAGTAGGGCGCATGGTAACGCGCCGTCTGCTTTTCCTGCCAATGATGCGGATTTTTCGGTCGGGTTAGCGTCAATCAAAGTCTGTGGCACACGACATGATGGCTCGATATTGAAGATTAATCGAAACAATCCGGTGAAGCGTGGTTTGTGTCGGTCACCTCGGGACTGGCCGTTTTCCAGCGTGCATCGGTTTATTGTGGAGGGGATTTATCCTTCTTATTGGTGTCAAGCGCAGAATCCGGTAGTTCTTTATGATGCTTGGGATATGAGGTGATGTGTTAGGGAAGCGGTGCGTTAGTCACGCACCCTACCTGGCTGCCGAATACTAGATGTTCTGAATATATTGAGGAGTGAGAGGCTGGCCTACATACAAATTTCGGCGGGCAGTGTCCACCCTGCCTGACCCTGTAAGAACTACTCTTTGCAACCAGAATCCCATCCCTTTGATCCCCTCATTAAGTGACTGCATGTATAGTTTCTAAAGGCCTCAAACCAATCGCTCATGCAACGCTTTAACCTGCAAATCTTTCAACGCTTCTGGACCATCGCCAAAACCTATTGGTTCAGCGACGAAAAGTGGAAAGCCCGAGGTTTGCTGCTCCTGATTGTCCTGCTCCTGTTTGCCTATACCGGTCTGAGCGTTACCCTCAATAACCAACGCGGTCAGCTAATCTCATCCCTATCCGCTAAAGACGAAGCCCGCTTTTGGCAAACCATTATCATTTTTCTCGGTGTCCTCGTCGTCTATGCTCCGCTGTTTGCAGGCTATACCTATCTGCGCGATCGCACCGCTCTAGCCTGGCGTCGCTGGCTGACAACCGACTTTGTCGGGCGTTACTTTTCTGATCGAGCCTTTTACCGCATCAACCAATTTAGCCCCGACATCGATAACCCCGACCAGCGCATTGCTGAAGACGTCAAAAACTTCACCCAAGAATCCCTCACTCTGATGCTTGTGGTAATCGGCTCCATCCTGGAAATCATTGCCTTTAGCGGCGTTCTGCTAGGCATCTCCAAAGAGCTGGTGCTGTTCCTCATCGCCTATGCCGTTGTCGGTACCCTCGCCACCGTCGGTGTGTTCGGAAAACCCCTCGTCCGGCTTAACTTCGAACAGCTTAAACAAGAAGCTAACTTTCGCTTTAGCCTAGTGCGCGTACGCGAGAACGCCGAAGCCATCGCCTTTTACCAAGGAGAAGATCAGGAAGCCACCCAGGTGAATAACCGCTTTATGGCTGCCTTTGAAAACTACAAACGGCTGTTGGGCTGGGAGCTAGGTCTAAACGGTCTCACCAACGCCTACGAATTTCTACCCTTTGTCCTGCCCGCCCTGGTGGTGGCCCCCGCCATTTTTAGCGGCGATATGGAAGTCGGCAAAGTTAGCGAGGCCCAGGGTGCGTTTATTCGGGTGTTCTTTTCCCTTAATCTAATTGTTGCCCGTTTTCAATCCCTCAGTGCCTTTGGAGCTGGCATCGACCGTCTTTATGAGTTTGCCACCTCCCTGGGCCATGTCGAAGACCCCGACACCGTAGGGACAACTCCTGACGATAAAGAGGAGTCTGACGAAACAGCTACTGAGGCTGAGGACGCTACACCGGCTGAGCCTGCGGTAATCGACCGCGAAATAGCGACTGCCCTGACCCTCACCAACCTCACCCTGCAAACCCCTAACTATCAGCGCACCCTAATCGAAGACCTCTCCCTAGAGTTAGACGACCAAAGCTCTTTGCTGGTGGTGGGTCCCAGCGGCTGTGGTAAGAGTTCACTGATGCGTGCGATCGCAGGTCTCTGGAACTCTGGCACCGGCACCATCCAGCGTCCTAATCTGGAAAAGCTGCTGTTTCTCCCCCAAAAGCCCTATATGATTCTCGGCAGCCTGCGGGAGCAGTTGCTCTATCCCTACCCCGATATCGAGATTGACGACACCCAGCTTAAGCTAGCCCTGAAACAGGTCAATCTCCCTGATTTAGATGAACGCTTTGGCGGCTTTGATGCTGAAGAAGAATGGGGCGATGTCCTTTCTCTAGGAGAACAACAGCGCCTCAGCTTTGCCCGTGTGCTGCTGCACCAGCCCACCTATACTATCTTGGACGAGGCTACCAGCGCCCTCGACCGCGACAATGAAAAACAGCTGTATG
>CALHGI010000521.1 GCA_938029995.1 uncultured cyanobacterium
CTGGCTTAAAAATTTAGGTAATTAGACCCTATTAAGGGTAGTTCAGGGGTATTAGTAACTACTCAAAACTTTTGGCAATAGATGAAGGCATTGGAATGCATATGTTCTGGAGATCTACTGAAGATTGTGGATTGGTCAGTCGGTTGCGATCGCAACCGTAGCCATCCTCTTTGGCTGTCGACTCTATCAGCTCATAGGCCGCCCCAAAAAACATGTCCTCTCTTAATTTGTCTCTTTTGCCTCTGATGCGCATCCCAGACCATAAACTGGCCGCAGGTCGCTGGGCCCCCGTAGGTCGCCCCTAGGCACACACACCGCTGCGTGCGTGCGCGACAATTCCAGGCCCATGGCATACCACAAAAAACACCGCCGTTAGATGCTAGTAGATCCAACGGCGGTATTTTTGAATTCTAAAGCAGTTCGTCAATTCGCCTGGGGCTGGGCTGGACGGAAGGGTAAACCCTTCAGAGAGGCTGTCGCTACGCCTTTCTCTTTGCCCGCTTTAACCGCAGCAGCCTGGGCCGTCTCAACCGTAGCATTACCTGCCAGGGCAGACAGGGAGTCCCCCATGGCCTGGGCCAAGGTGCCCAAGGTCTGGTTTAACAACGAGTCTGGGTTCAGCAACACCCAACCATCCGCCGTCAGCTGATGCAGCTCAAAGTGCAGGTGTGGCCCCGTGGAGTTACCCGTACTACCCACTAAACCAATAACATCACCCTGCTCAACCCATTCCCCCGCCCGCACCAGCAAACGGGATAGGTGAGCATAGCGGCTTTCCAGCGTATTCTCCTGGTGACGGATCACCACCATCAGGCCGTAACCACCAGCCATATCCGCCAAGGACACCTGGCCCGACTGGGTTGCCACCACGGGGGTACCCATGGGCGCCCCCACGTCTGTACCAGAATGGAACCGCTGGGCACCCAAAATTGGATGCATCCGCCAGCCAAACAACGACGTTAAGGACGCTGGTATTGACAGGGGAAAGATAAACTTCTCGCCCTGCTGCAGCTTGACCACAGCCTGGGCCGCCTGGTTATAAAACTCCCGACTGGCCGTGGTGGTAAAGCCACTAACCGGCACACCAGGAATATTAAGGGGGGCACTCACAACCCCAACCGTTGGCGCACTAGACGTCGCCATGCCCGTAATGGCCGTCGCCAACTGCTCAACCTGCCGACAGGCCGCACCCGCCACCCGATCACCTGCCCTGACGGAAAACTCACAGCCACTGGAGCGCTCCGAAATCACCACGTCGGGCATCGTAGCCCCAACGCTATAGTCAGTCGGATCAATGGGATCAGCACCATAGTCAGCGGGGGAAATCACCTGGACCGCAGGTGTTTCAACCAAGGACGACTCGCCAGATGGTGAGCCCCCATTAGCGGGCTGAGCAGCTTCAAACACAGACACCCCAGCGGGGGCAGCGGACGCTTCTGGCTCAATAAAAACAGCCCCGTAGTCCACGGCAGTGGGCTCCGTTGAGGTGGCCTCAATGGAGGTGGGCACGACACTACTAGGCGTTATCGGTTCTACCACCTCTGGTTCAATAACAATTGGGGCCGGTGGGGCCACAGCCTCTGGCTGTACTGCCGGAGCCACCGGAGCCACCGGAGCGACTGCGGGGGAGGAGTCGGTGGGAATCGTTAAATCGACCGCCGTTTGGGCCATCACTGCCTGGGTGCCGATCAATCCGACCGCCGCAAACGCACCGACTTTCAATAGCTGCATCCCCGGAAAGAATGATTTCTGAGGGGTGCGATTAAACATATTATCTGAAGCAGTCATGGCGAAATAAATATTTGAGTAAATGCCTTGCCAAATTTCTATAAGGATCCACATGGCCCCTGGGACCAATGAACTAAGTACCTAGCCCTATAAACCGCACACAATATATACACAGTAGCAATAAACCGAAGAAATCATCATAGATAGGTTTATTTCCCATGACTATGGGCATAGGGATATTAGGTATTAATAGGAATAGGTTATCAAACGCCTGATAAAACACACTTTAACCCATTAAGACCTGTTGAAGGAAATATCCTCCCCATAGTCCCTAAACATAATCCCCATGGGGACTGTGACAGTCTTAAAAGTGGACTATTTTAGGTTGTTTCCGATTCACTAAAATAAATAGATGGTGCATTTGCTTGAAGCTTTCACAAAGGCTGTTTTAGCAATGGTGTAGAGTATCTTGACCAATGGTACGGTACCCAACAGTCAATGCCATTCGGTAACCACGGATGAGCGCTATCAAGCCTCAACATAGGGTGGGATAACGTATCTCAAGTATCGACAAAATCCCGCCGTGGTGGCCTTTTTTTAGATTGGTTCACCCCTCAAGTCAGCAATAGTATTCCGTGCCACCATTACATCCCAGCATGCTTCACCTATGATGAGACAGCTTTCCCAATCTGTTGCCATTTCAACCATCCTCAGTCTGTTGGCACTAACCCCCGCATGGGCCAAGGCTACGGACGGGAACCATGGACTATGGCACGGCCACAGCCTAGAACGTTTAGCTGACGCATCCCAGGGTGAGTATACGTTTACCCTGACAAATTACACCTCTGTGAACATGTTAGAGTTTTACGCCTCTCCCCAAACCGCAACAGATTGGGAAAGCAATATTTTAGGGGATGATACGATTTCGGCAAATGGCGATTCAACAACGATTACCCTAACGGCTGGGCGAGGCTGCCTCTATGATTTTCTGGCTGTTTTTGCCGATGGGGACAAGCTGGAAAAATATGGCATTAATATGTGTGAGCTGGAAAACCACACATATTACGACAACTAACAGGCCCATTCAACCCGCCCACTCCCATCTCCCTGGCCATCCTGCTGATAAATCGAAGCGCGCCGTTGAATCCGTTCAGCGGCGCGCCCATGCATTAGAACATTGGCCAGGCGGGTACGGCTTAAACGTTCGTGAAACTAGACGCCGTTAGGTCAGTGGTGGCAACACCGTTGAGGGTAGCCAGGATCTCGTGGTCAACCATAATGTCGTTGCCAGAGAAGGTGAGGTGATTAAAGCTCAGTCCACCGGATAGGCCAATCAGGTCAAGGCCCACTTCGAAGTCAGTAATGGTGTCAGTGCCGCCACCCACCATCAAGATAAAGGTGTCTAACCCCTGACCACCGGAGAAATCATCCCCCGTGAGAATGTCATTTCCTAGGCCGCCTCGGATGATGTCGTTACCGTCATCTCCCCAAATTTGGTCATCGCCAGCGTCACCATAGAGGGTGTCATCTCCCCCTTTACCGCCAATGCGGTCATTGCCCGCACCGCCAAAGATGGTGTCATTTCCCCCCTTCGTACCCTGGGGATTTCGTTTATTCAAATCACCCCGCAGCACATCGTCTCCGCCTTCGCCTCGAATAATCTGGTCCCCTGGACCTCCCGCAATGGTCTCATCGGCGTCAGTC
>CALHGI010000522.1 GCA_938029995.1 uncultured cyanobacterium
TTTTGGCCGGTTAGGTGATGGGTTAAAAAGGCCAGGCTAGAGGCGGCTAGGTATGCTTGGGCCAGTTCGGGGGCGGGGCCAATAATTTCTGAGGGCAGGTCAAAGGCTTCGCTACCTGTTTCTGTAACGGCGATGGTGGAAAAGTGGGTGCCCTGGCGCATGAGTAATAGGTAGCGCTCGGGCTGGGTGAGCCAGGTAAAGGGCACTAGCTGTTCCTGGAGGGCGGGGGCGACGGTATCAGCGCCGCTGGAGACCATCATGGTGGGGGTTGTGACTTGGCCCAGGCTGTCTTCGCCAAAGATAACGCTGGTGATGGGGTTGATTGCGATCGCAGCCCTCACCCGTCCATCCTGTAATGACATGGTGGTTTCCGTCGGTTCCGCCAGCTGGCTCGCCTGGCATTGCAGCAACAGGGACGCATTCAACGAGAGGGAACTGGGGGGACAACTTTCCCGTAACACCTCAAAATCAAGGCTGGCACCGGCTAAGGCTAAGGCCGTATAGCCCCCAAAAGATTGGCCCACCACCCCCACCTGGGTAAAGTTAATTAAATTACTAAACTGGCTGGCCTCCCGCTCTAAATAGTTCAGCAGGGCCGAAATGCGCTGGGGCCGATCAATAAATTCCTCATTGGGCACCACATCCGGCGACTGGCCCACCAATAGGGCGTTAATTTGCGCTGCGTTACTACCGGGGTGTTCCACATTGATCACTAAAAAGCCATGGGAGGCCAGGTGCTGACCCAGGTAGCGATAAGAGGTGCGGTCACTGCCTAACCCGTGGGAAATGATCACCGTGGGTCGGTTGCGTTGGCGCTCTCCCTGTAGCATCGGCAAATAGACATCCCCAGGGACCGGCGCGTTGCTGGACAAGGTTTGCCGTTCTACCTGAAAACGGCCAGGCCGTTGAGCCTGTCTGGCCAAGGTCCGCAGCCTCGCTTGCTGCACCTCCGGTAACTCGGCCATCGGCGCACCTAGCCTTTCTAACAAATCAATCGATGCTTCCGTTTCATAGATCGCCCGATTAATCTCCCGCAGCAGCCCCAACCCCCGATCTAACTCAATCCGCATTTCCGAGGAGGGAAACTGACGCAACGTATTCAAGAGGGTCAGCCCTTCATTCTGATCGGAGACAGCGACCAAAATTGCCCCCCGTAATGCCCGCAAATCACTGCGTCGAGCCTCTGTGCGAATAAAGTCAGCGGCAATATTGAGGAGGTATTCCCCCTGTTTGGTGTAGAAAAATCGATCTAGCAGCACCACATCCACATCAATGGTGTCGATATCTTGATCTAAACGCCAGGTGAGGGCCTGTCTGAGCACATCCACATCGTAGTCATCGGGTAAGAACTGGGCGTAATAGGCCAGATCTTCACTGAGTATTCCATTCTCCGCCAGGTCTTCTAAATCAGCCAGTTCAATGGAGCGTTCCACCGGACCAAAGGCAAAGGTGATGCGATCTGCCGCCTGGCCGGGAAGGGCCGTTGCCAAGACTGTCCCCAGAACCGCCCCTAATCCTAGGGTTAGCTGCTGAATATCTTTGCCCACAGCCGATAAGCACACTCGTTTCATAGATAACCTTAGTATTCGCAGCCAGAAAATGCCCGGAAAACGCCCAGAAAACTAAACCTAAGGAGATGCCGTTGCTTGCAGCAACGCTAGCAAATCGTCTTCGCTCAAGAGCTGAACACCCAGCTTTTCAGCTTTAGTCAGCTTTGATCCGGCATCTATACCGACCACAACATAGCTTGTTTTTGAGCTGACTGACCCAGTCACTTTGCCGCCACTTTCTTCAATTTTGGTCTTAGCTTCCCGGCGACTAAGGGTGGGGAGGGTGCCGGTGAGCACAAAGGTTTTTCCGGCCATGGGAAGATCCCTCGGGGCAGCCACCGGGGGCGGGCCTGCCAAGGGCACACCGGCGGTTTTTAATCGCTCAATTAAGCGTTGGTTAGCTGTTGCTTGAAACCATTCATGGACGGAGTAGGCAATTTCTGGACCAATGCCATACACCGCCTCAATCTCCTTCGGCTCGGCGGCGGCCAAACGGTCTGCGGTATAGAATTCCTGGGTGAGTAGCTGGGCATTGACCACCCCCACATGGCGAATGCCCAGGCCAAATAGCACCCGCGCCCAGGGCTGCGACTTCGATGCTTGGATTGCCTCTATGAGTTTCTGGGCCAGCTGTTGCCCCATGCGTTCTAGGGGCAGGAGGTCGTCGATGGTCAAATCATATAGATCGGCCACAGAACTCACTAGCTTTTGTTCTAGGAGCTGCTGCACCCATTTTTCACCCAGCCCAGCAATATCTAGGGCTTGGCGACTGGTCCAGTGAATCAAGTCCCCCCGCACAATCGCCGGACAGGTGGGATTGATACATCGGGTTACGGCCTCATCGGCTGGTCTAACTAAGGGTTCACCACATTCAGGACAGTGGGTGGGCAGCTGGCAAGGTTCGGCCCCCTCGGGTCTGAGTGCCGTCAATACCCGCACCACCTCTGGAATAATTTCACCAGCTTTACGGACGATGACGGTGTCGCCCTTGTGCAGGTTGAGTTCTGCAATGCGATCGGCGTTGTGCAGGGTAGCCCGGGCAACGGTGGTGCCCGCCAACTGTACGGGGGCTAATTCTGCCACCGGGGTTACCGCCCCCGTGCGGCCAATTTGTACTGTCATATCCTGCAAAATTGTGGGGGCTTCTTCGGCCGGATATTTTAGGGCAATGGCCCAGCGGGGAAATTTTTGGGTAAATCCTAAACGCTCCTGTAATGCAAGATCGTTGAGTTTAACCACCACACCATCTGTGAGGTAGGGCAGTTGGGTGCGGGCTTGGTCCCAATGCTGGTAAAACTGGGCCACATCTTCGGTTGTGGGGCAATGTTGGCAGTTGGGATTAACCTTGAACCCAAGGGTTTGTAAGGCTTTTAGGGAATCTTCCTGGGTTTTAGGGGGCGGCAGGTCACCTGGGCCCTCGGGCAAAAGTAGCGTATAGGCAAAAAAGTCGAGCTGACGCTGGGCCACCACCTTGGAGTCCAGCTGGCGCAGGGTGCCCGCCGCTGCATTGCGAGGGTTGGCGAAGGGGGCTTCTTCCTTTGCCTGGCGGTCGGCGTTAATGCGCTCAAACACATCGTTGGGGATAAAGGCTTCCCCCCTTACTTCCACCCGTGGCGGCGGATTGTCCAGCTGTAACCGCAGGGGGATGGAGCGAATGGTGCGCACATTTTGGGTGATGTCTTCGCCGCTCATGCCGTCGCCCCGGGTCACGCCCCGGGTCAGTAAGCCCTGTTCATAGGTTAGGGCGAGGGCATTGCCGTCGATTTTGAGTTCAGCGACGACGGGGGCCTGGTCGATATCTGGGGTTTGCCGTTGCCAGCGGATTTCCCACTGGCGATATTCGTCAATGTCAAAGGCGTTTTCCAGGCTGTAGAGCGGGATGTTGTGCTCCCGTGCGGTGAACTGACTGGCGGGCCGTTCGCCCACGCGCTGGGTGGGGCTGTCGGGGGTAACGAGTTTCGGGTATTGCCCTTCTAAATCCTGCAGTTCGCGATAGAGCCGGTCGTAGACTTCATCAGCCAAGTCGGGGGCATCGAGGACATAGTAGGCATAGCTGGCTTTTTGGAGTTGAGATCGCAGCTCGGTTGCTCGCTGGCTCACGTTTTTGGGAACTGTTTCTGCCATACCGGTAGCGTACTGAGTTGATATTGATTAAGGGAACAGGCGTGTCCCAGGCCCATGAGGCACATTGAATTTTACCTGAGGACATCTATGGCTTGGGGACGTGGGGCAAAAATTTTATGTGGCTGACAGAGCCTTGATGGCAAAGGTTTTGATCTTGTCCAAATGTTCAGGTGTTTTAAACTCTGCGCCTGCATTGTGGTGAACGTCGGACTTGACTAGTATCAGCTCCTTAGGGGCGCGGGCCTCATGGTAAAGCCGTTGGCTCATTTGGAACGGAATCATGGGATCGCCTGTGGTGTGAATCAGCAAAATGGGTGTTTGTAGCTGGCTTACTTTTTGCAGTGACTCAAATCGCTGGTGAAGAATCGCCTGTACTGGAAACCAACGGGCATAGGTGGAGCGGGCCACCATCTCCGCCATGGAGGTAAATGAGTTTTGGACAATAATCCCGGCTAGGTCGGGGTGTTTGGTTGCTAGGTCAATTGAGATCGCACCCCCCAGGGAATGCCCATAAACCAAAATCTCATCGGTTGGAATCCTCTGGTTCTGGGTGACATAGCGTAACGCCGCCTCAGCATCTTCATAGAAAGACTGTTCCGTGGGGAAGCCCCCCTCACTGAGGCCATAGCCTCGATACTCCACGAGCAAAACATCAAATCCTAGCTGCCGTAGCCAGTGGACTTGCGTCACGTTGTAACCGATATTCAACCCTGCGCCATGGAAATAGATCAGCGTACCCACGCGATTTTTTTCCTTGGGTATCCACCAACTGTGCAGATGCTCTTGGGGGTGGGCAATGGCCGGTATCCAAACCTCTTCATAGTTGAGATTATGGGACTCCGGCGTGGTTTGCAGTTCATGGGAGGGTTTGTATAGCAGCCTTGGCTGCTGGGTCCAGATCATGACAAAAGCAAGCAGATAGGCAAGGGCACTGATGGTGGCCAGTCGACCTAACCCCTTTCCCCATCGACGTCGGAAACGCCGATGGATCGCTAGCTTGAAGGCAAGGAGTGCGACCATGATAGGTACCCACACCTGATTTGTGTGGTTCAGGCTGGAGAGTAGCTGGGATCCCAGCTGGCTGAAGGAGTGAATCATCAAAACGTGACTGATCCTTGGGATGAATTCATCTGAAAGCTGCGGCATGTCTTCTATATGCCATATTTTTCCGAGCGGTTAATTTTCTAAATCAGCAGCGGCATGGTCCAAGTCCTAGAGTTTGCCAACGGTTGCCTAATTCCCCAAAGCTAATGGCCACATAAGGAGGTTTGTGACAATTTTTCCTCAACTTGATATCCGCCTCTGGATTTTGGCCGCGGGCCGCTTGTTATCCCATCTGGGTATTGGTTTTACCCTGTTCTATGCACCGCTGTTTTTTGCGGATGATGTGGGTCTGTCGGCCACGGCCATTGGTTTGGGGCTGGGCAGTCAGTCCCTTTCGGGGATGGTGGGGCGCTTTGCCGGGGGCTCCATGGCCGATTCGCCCCGTTGGGGACGACGGCGAACGCTGCTGATATCGGCGGCCATTTCTGCGGTGGCCGATGGTTGTTTTGTCCTCACCCATGGGTTTGGTGGGTTTGTGCTGGCTAATTTGCTCATGGGTTTGGGGGTGGGGCTGTACTGGCCTGCTAGTGAGGCGGTGGTGGCCGATCTCACCACCGAGCACAATCGTAATGAGGCCTTTGCCCTGGCCCGTTTGGCAGACAACCTCGGCCTTAGTCTGGGGGTGGTGCTTGGGGGGGCCGTCATTGCCATGTTTCATGCCTATCGGCTGCTGTTTGCCTTGGATGGACTTACCTTCGTGGTGTTTTATGCCATCGTGGCGGTGGCCATTGGTGAGACCCTGGGCAAAACGAATCCATCGGGGAGTTTTTGGCAGGGATGGGGTCGGGCGATGTGCGATCGCACCCTCCAAATTTACGTTGTCGTCAATTGCCTGTTCACCCTATTCATCTCCCAGTCCCAAAGCACCCTGCCCCTATACCTCAATCGATTTACCACCCTGGATAGCCATGCTGCCGTGGGGGGCATCTTCACCTGGGCCATTGTGCTGACCGCCCTATGCCAGTTGCCCATGGCCCGCTGGCTCAGCCGCTTTGCCCAGCCCCACGCCCTGATGATTTCCCTTATTTTTTGGGCCATCACATTTTTCAGTACTTGGCTGGTGGGGCAGCAGCTGATCGGACCCATCCCCTATGTTTTTATTGGGCTGACCGCCATGGCCTTAGGAACGGTGTCCTACACCCCCATCGCCTCCTCCTTGGTGGTGGGCCTAGCTCCGGTTCACCTGCGCGGAGTCTATTTATCAATCAATTCCATGTGTTGGGCCGTGGGCTATCTCATTGGCCCACCCTTAGGGGGCTGGGCCTTAGACAACAATATGTCCCATCCATTTTGGCTATGGCTCATTGTCAGCACCGTCGCCGGGGGCCTTATCCTATGGACACTCCAGAGACAGCTGCTAACCCAGCATCCCTAGAACCTTGTTCCTGGACCTGGTTCTAGCCCTGGACCTGGCATGCTGCCTGGCCCTGTTTGGCCCTCGTCCTAATCTAATTCAATAATGTCTGGAAAAATATTCGAGGTCGTTGTCAGCTTGTAATCGCCGAGAATGAAAGAACCGTAACAGCCCGGCGGTTCTGGGCAT
>CALHGI010000523.1 GCA_938029995.1 uncultured cyanobacterium
CCTGATGCGCAATTCGATCATTTCGATCATTCTGACCCTAGGCAACCATTGACCCCATGGCGACAGCCCACAGGCACGTCAAGGCTTGACCCAGAAACCACATGGTAGGCAAGAACGATTCATTTTTCTTGCTAGCACAGCTTAAAAATGTCAATCCTAATTTTCAGGATTTTCTAATATTTCACACCCCCGCAGCTTTACACTAGTCCTTTAACCACTGCCTGAGTTCTGACCAGGAACCCCATCCATCCTGGCCAACCCTAGGCATTCACCCCGGCAACTTACCCATGATGAAATTTTCTCCAGTCGCGGTATGACCTGTACGGAAACAAGTCATGGAGCCGTGAATAACTAACAGAACCTTGGCCATATCCCTCTCCGTGAAGGATGCCGAGACGCATCAAAGATGTCGCCCCCCATTGCCCACAGCCTGTTTAAAACGTTATGACCTTAACCACTTGGCGTTGGAAGCCACTCTCAATTCTCCTGTTTGGTTTGTCCTTGCTAGCAGCCCTGACCCTGCATGGCATCACCCCAGCATCAGCCCTGGTCCAGCCATCTCAAAGCCAAGAAATTCGAGGCGTGTGGCTCACCACGAACGATACCGATGTACTGGTGGATCAACCCAAGCTCCACGGTGCCATTGACCAACTGGCAGAATTGAACTTCAACACCCTCTATCCAGTGGTTTGGAACGGCGGCTATGCCTTTTTCGATAGTGGTACGGCCAAGCGGGCGGGCATTCAGCACTTTGTGCGGCGTGGCATCCAAGACTACGACATTCTGGCGGAACTCACGACCCAAGCCCATGGCAAAGGCATGTCCGTCATCCCCTGGTTTGAATTTGGATTTATGGCACCAGCCACCTCCGAACTAGCTACGGTGCACAGCAGTTGGCTCACCGAAAAACAAAATGGCAGCCGCATCGATACCCGTAGGGACGGGGGGGATATGGTCTGGCTCAATCCCTATAAACCTGAAGTGCAGCAGTTCATTACCCACATGCTGTTGGAACTGATCAGCCGTTACGATGTCGACGGCGTACAGTTCGATGATCATTTCATTTTGCCCGTGGAGTTTGGCTATGACAGCTACACCCGCGCTCTATATAAAGAGGACACCGGCAAAGATGTCCCCAGTGACCCCCACAATCCAGACTGGGTCAAGTGGCGCGCTGACAAACTCAGTGCCTTTGTAAAAACCCTCAATGCAGACTTAAAAGCCCGCCGGAGAAATATCATTTTCTCCGTGGCCCCAAATCCCTATGACTTTGCCTACAAGGCACAATTGCAAGATTGGCTAACCTGGGTCCGCCAAGGCTGGGTGGATGAACTCATCGTGCAAATCTATCGCAACAACCTAGGTGATTTTCGCCACCAGCTCTATACCCCGTCTATTCGGGAAACAATGCAAAAAATCCCCACCGCAGCAGGCATCTTAACCGGCCTACGGAATATCCCTGTGCGGATGAGTTTCATCGAGTCAAAAGTACAAGCCGCAAGGTCCGCAGGGCTGGGGATGACCTTCTTCTTCTACGAAAGCCTCTGGGAAGATGCCCCTGAACCAGCCGATACACGCCAGGCAAGTTTTCGGACGCTGTTTGCCACCCCCACCCAGCGGGGTGATTATCGAGCCGCGGCTTCTTAAACTCGTCACTCACGCTATCCTAATAACCTATTCCTCTCCTTATTAGCGACGGCTCAATGGCAGAATCAAACCAGCATGTTGTGATTTTGGGTGGCGGCTTCGGCGGCCTATATACGGCTCTTGCCCTGAGCAAACTCCCATGGGACAAGACGGTGAAACCAGAGATTACGCTGGTGGACCAGCGCGATCGCTTCCTATTTGCGCCGTTGCTATACGAGCTGGTGACCGATGAGTTGCAAACTTGGGAAATTGCCCCCCCCTATACGGAACTCTTGGCAGGCACTGGAATTAAGTTTCACCAAAGTGGTGTGGCGGAGATTGATACGGCGGCCAACTCCGTACGTTTGGACGATCATACGGTCCTGGCCTACGACCGATTGGTGCTAGCCCTCGGTGGTGAAACCCCCATGGATATGGCACCGGGGGTGCAGGAACATGCGATCTCATTTCGCACCCTAAACGACGCCTATGCCCTCAAAGAACGTCTACGCCAGATAGAAAGCTCAGACACCGACAAAATTCGGGTAGCCATCGTGGGCGGCGGCTATAGCGGCATAGAACTAGGCTGTAAAATCGCAGAACGCCTAGGGGAGAGAGGCCGACTGCGCATTGTCGAACGGGGCACCGCCATCTTGCAAAATTCCCCCGAGTTTAACCAAAAGGCAGCCCAAGCAGCCCTCACCGATCAAGGAATTTGGATCGACTACGAAACCACCGTGACCGAGATCGGAGCCGATACCATCTCACTGCATTACAAAGAACAGACCGATGTTCTCCCAGTGGATCTAGTGCTGTGGACCGTTGGCAATCGGGTCAATCCCCTAATCGCCAGCCTACCCTTTGGCAAAAATGACCGTCAGCAGCTCAAAATTCAACCCACGCTTCAGGTAGAGGGCCAAGAGCACATCTTTGCCCTCGGGGATCTGGCGGAAGGCAAAGACGCTGACGGCAACCCAGTACCCACCACCGCCCAAGTCGCCCTGCAGCAAGCCGACTACGCCGCGTGGAATATTTGGGCCTCCCTCACAAGCCGCCCCCCCCTAGCATTTAGATATCAACACCTGGGCGAAATGATGACCCTAGGTAATGACACCGCCACCCTCACAGGACTAGGCCTCAAGTTGGATGGCACCGCTGCCCACATTGCCCGCCGCTTAACCTACCTGTATCGCATGCCAACCTTTGAACATCAGTTACGGGTCGGACTCAACTGGATTAGTCAACCCCTGCGCGAGCTATTGTCAGTGTCTTAACCCCCCTTCCGCCGCTGGTTCCCCTTGGGCCAGCCCTGCCACCACCCGCACCTGTGCAGTCAGGTTAACCCTATATCTGTTGCCCCCTAGCCTTCTTCCATGACCCAGCCCAAAGTCATCTTTATCGACGCCGTCGGCACCCTCTTTGGAGTTAAGGGTAGCGTCGGTGAGGTCTATCAAACCCTCGCCCAGCAGGCAGGTGTGAATGCATCAGCCCAGCAATTAGACCAGGCCTTCTACCGCAGCTTTGCCGCGGCTGATGCCATGGCATTTCCCCATATCCCTGCCGTTGAAATCCCCCATCGTGAGTATCTATGGTGGTTAGCCGTTGCCCGCGATACCTTTCAAAGGGCGGGTATATTCCATGAGTTTTCTAACTTTGAAAGCTTCTTTGAAGGGGTCTATCAGCACTTTGCCACGGCAGCACCGTGGGTGATATATCAGGACACCGTTAGTTCGCTCCAGCGATGGCAGCGCATGGACATTCCCCTAGGTATTATTTCCAACTTCGACTCTCGCATTTATGCAGTGCTGGACGCGCTAAACTTACGGCAGTATTTTGCAACCATCACCATCTCCACGGAGGCTAGAGCAGCTAAGCCTAATCCACTAATTTTTACCACCGCACTTCAAAAACATGGCTGCAGTGCCCATGAAGCATGGCACATCGGCGATAGTCGTGAAGATGACCTCAAAGGGGCCAATGCCGCCGGGTTACGAGGCATCTGGCTAAAACGCCCCAAACAAACAAACGTCCAAGCCCCAACCCAATTTCGTTAGGACATAGACAAAATACATGCCTGTTTCAAATCGATTAGAAGACGCCATACAACTTGCCCACAGACCATTTTGGCCCTACGTTGAACTGTAATCCTGGCAAAAAATTCTACCAACCCGGTGGGTATCACCCCAGCCATTCATCTAAACTAGAGGCTGAGTGTATATTGAGTTCTGAGCATTGAGGTAACCGCCAACAGCTCCAGGGGAAGCACCACCTCACAACCCATGTTCATCTCACCCCCAACACACACTACGCTTGTCAGCAGACCATCCCACCTCTCTAATCGTCAACTGTGTCTCAAAAACAGCAAAATCCCTGGATCGAAGGTCTCCAAACCATTGGGCTTAGCATTGCGCTCGCCCTAGGTATTCGTCAATTTGTAGCGGAAGCGCGCTACATACCGTCGGAGTCCATGAAACCCACCTTGCAGATCAACGATCGCCTGGTCATCGAAAAACTGACCTATCGATTTCAAGAACCCCAGCGAGGTGATATCGTCGTTTTTTGGCCCCCCTCAGAGATTGTCCCTGACGGAAAAAAGCGGGATGCTTTTATCAAGCGCATCGTGGCCCTGCCGGGGGACACGATAGAAGTGACGGAAGGAACAGTTTTGGTGAATGGAGAAGTCCAGGACGAACGCTATATCCAGTCCCCCCCTACCTACGAACAGGACCCCCTAACCATTCCGGCAGACAGTTATTTTGTACTCGGCGATAATCGCAATGC
>CALHGI010000524.1 GCA_938029995.1 uncultured cyanobacterium
AGAGTGCGTCTGATCGATCGATTTATCCCCTAAATCAACAACGATAAATAGTAGGTGTATCAATTATTCTTAGACTTTTTATCCTGGGTATAGCGTTTTAGGCCATGTCAGAATAGTTTTCTCTGTGGGCTCGTTCAACGACCCATATAGTTGAATACCTGTTGTTATATCTGCCAGCATAGATTTGGCATGACGTCCCTAAGAGATTTACTAGCGCTGGCGCTGTTACTCCGGAGAAAGTGGAGAAAAATTATTAGCAGTGAAGCAATAGGTATGTGGTGAGATTGCTTCAGGCGTTAGCTAACCATGGGGCTGGCAATTAACGCTTTTGGCCTACTATAAATCTTGTGATTAAACGAAAAGGTCTTAAGCAAGGATATATCCAATATAGAGCAGGCGGTAAAGGGACAATTAGTGAATCTCCTTCATTGGGACTAAATATAAGATTGAAAAAATAATGGATTTTATCCCGTTTTCGCTCCCTAATCTGGAGATCCCATAGGGAAAAGTTTCCCCCGATCTGGTTGCCAGCTCGCTTTTTTATCTTCTCAAAAAGACGATTATGTACTTGGTCCGTCAATGATAGGGTCATCTTGTCGGCCTGTACTTGTTGCAAAATATGATCTGGAATAGGCGTATCCAGGGTTGAGTGGGCGAGGTTAAGTCCGACAAATAAGATCCGTTGACAACCTGCGAGGCGAGACCGTTGCAATAAAATTTGCCAATCTATCTGACAATTACAAACTAACGCTGCCACATCACAGACTGTCTTAAAATTGCACCAGTAATCTTTCATCCCATTGATACATATAATGAGTACCCTATCCTCTGGGGAAAAAACGGAGAGGGTCTTTCCCGCAATGGGTAACTGTTTAAGACGTTGCCATAGGGGTTCTGGGGTAAAAGAGATGCATAGCTTTTTCTGTGAAAACCCCCAATGGGGTTCTACGGTAACTTTACGCGTGGGGCTGAAGAAGTTGTATTCACAGGCTGATTGTAAGTGAAGTGCTTCATAGGCTGCATTTACAGGTATATGGAACACTTGATCATAGCCATCCGCCAGCATGAGCTGTTTGATTTTGGTGGCATCTTTTTTATGAATTAAAATATCTAGGTCAACAAACTGTCGTAGGGAAAGATTGTTATAGGCAGTTTCCGCCAATATGGGTCCCTTGAAGGGAACAGCTGGAATATTATGGGTGTCTAACCAGTTAAGCAGGCTAATTAATTCGTTGGTTAATGCTAGGTTTCGGGTGGCAATTTGGGCAGCTTGATGCCCTAACCAGGCTAATGTTTCTGGGGGAACCGCACTGGCATAGTGGGCCTGGAGAACGGTGTAGAGAATGGGAATCATCCCATGGGGCTGGGCTATCGCTAGCAAATATTGCCAGTCGATAGGGGCCGATATTTTAATGTTCTCCGCAGCTAGTGTTCCTAGCTGAACTTTAATGCAGTTTAATAGGAACTCAATGGTAGTATGACGTTTTTTGGAATCGGAGTCTTCCATACCCTGTAGAAGTATTATGTTATTTGCAATGATTTATCGATAGGAATGGGCTTGGATTTCAAACATATGGGCATAGATGCCGTTTAGGTGCATTAATTCATCATGGGTACCACTTTCTGCGATCGCACCCTTGGCCATCACATAAATCCGATCCGCCATTTTCACCGTGGACAACCGATGGCTAATCAAAATCGCCGCCTGATGTTTAATCAACTGACGAAACTGCTGAAACACCTCATACTCAGCCTTCGGGTCCATGGCACTGGTGGGTTCATCCAGGACGACCACCTGGGAGTCCCGCACAAATGCCCTAGCCAAGGCAATCTTTTGCCATTGGCCGATGCTTAATTCTTCACCAGCCTGAAACCATTTTCCGAGAATTGTTTCATAACCTTGGGGTAGGGTTTGAATGACCGCATCCGCTCCCGAATAATGGGCCGCTTTCGTGATTTTGTCATCGTCGCGGGCCAGGTCAATATTGCCAAACCAGATATTATCCTGGGCTGTGAAATGATATTTGGCATAGTCTTGAAATATAACGCTGATTTGACGCCGAAGATCCGTAACAGAAAAATCCTGGAGTGCATTGCCATCTAAGGTAATGCGACCGGCCGTTGGATCGTACAAACGACATAGCAGCTTAATCAATGTGGTCTTTCCAGACCCGTTTTCACCCACCAGGGCAATGGTTTCACCGGGATGAATTGCCAAGTTAATGTTTCTCAGGGCCTGGCGCGTCGTGCCAGCGTACTGAAAGCTAACATCCTGAAAGCAAATGCCAGTCTTCAGGGTGGTTGGCATTGGTTTGGGGGATGGAGTTTCAATCACCCTAGGCTGTAGTTCTAAAAACTCGTAGAGGTTAGTCAGGAAAAGATTATCTTCGTAGAGTTTGGAAAAATTGCTCACCAAGCTTTTAAGGGCATTTTGCCCCCGCTGGAGGGCTTGATGGTAAAGGACCAAGTCGCCGAGTTTGAGCACCCCTTGGATGGTTAGGTAAATAATAAAGCCGTAAATGGCAAAGATTAGCAGGCCTGCCATGGATTGGGCCGCTAGACTTGCGATCGCATTTTTAACCTTAATCGCTAGCTTTTCACCATAGATTTGGCGTCTGAGCTGATGGAACTGGGAGAGAAAATGGCTGCCCAGGTTAAACAAACGCAGTTCTTTTGCCGCCTGTTCCCCCGACATCAGGTGCCCACGATACATTGCCTGGCGCTCCATCACGGTCTGTTGCCGTTGCCAGGCATACATCACCCGTGTGTGGCGGAATTTCACCAGCATCGCCGGGATAGCCGCCGCCAATAACACACCGGCCACACCCCAGTGCAATGACAGCAGTAGCCCCATCATGGCCAC
>CALHGI010000525.1 GCA_938029995.1 uncultured cyanobacterium
ACTCCTGAGCACCTTGCATAAGCTCAACGGCCAGACCATTCGCCCCATTCCCCAAGCCGAAGAACAGGCCACCTATGCTCCATTAATCAAAAAAATCGACTACTCCATTGACTGGCAACGCCCTGCCCTCGCCATCCACAATCAAGTGCGCGGTTTTTATCCCAACTGTGTGACTCAATTACGACAGCAATCCCTCAAAATCAGTGAAATCATTCCCCTCTTTGAGGACGTTTGGCCCCAGCTCCCCGAAGATTATCAGCCCCTAAAAGACGCCTACCGTACCTTACAACCCACCTCCCCCGGCAAGATTGCTGCCATTTGGAAAAACCATGGCCCGGTCATTGGCACCGGAGAAGGCTATGCATTACTGCGCCAGCTGCAACCCGCTGGTAAAAAATCCCAATCGGGTTGGGCCTTCGCCAATGGCAGTCGGCTGGCAGTCGGCGAACAGTTAGGGCTACTGTAGACTTGCCCTGTCATCCCATGGATAGTTTGTACAACCACGCTCAACAAAAAAAGCCCCTGATTGCCAGGGGCTTGATGGATGTCCAAGACTGTAAGCCAGATTCTAACCAGCCGCTAAATACCCTTGAAACGTTGCCTTACGACGACGTAAATGCTTGAGCGCCTGTTGTTCTAGCTGACGGACCCGCTCACGGCTAATGCCCATGCGTTGTCCAACCTTTGCCAGGGAAAGCTGAGTACCATCCGTAAGGCCAAACCGGAGATTGATCACCTCTTTTTGCTGGGGAGTCAACTCCGTGAGCATATTGCGAATATCCTGCCGCAAGGACTGCTGCACCGTGTAATCTTCGGGGGATACGGTATCGTCCTCCAGTAGTTCCTGCAGCTCAGTATCCTGGTTATCCCCAATGCGAACATCTAGGGAAATGGGCTGGCGAGACATGGTTAGATATTCCCGCACTTGCTCAGCCGTTAACTCAAGCTCCTGGCCAATTTCAGCCACCGTCGGGCTACGACCCAGCTTTTGGGCTAGCACCCGCTGCTCACGCTTGATTTTATTAAGCTTTTCAGTGATGTGAATGGGTAAACGAATGGTCCGTGACTGCTGAGCAATGGCCCGGGTAATCGCCTGACGAATCCACCAGTAGGCATAGGTGGAAAACTTATACCCTTTCATGGGGTCAAATTTTTCCACACCGCGTTCTAAACCCAAGGTTCCTTCCTGAATTAAATCCAGAAACTCTAGATTACGCTTCTGATACTTTTTGGCTACGGCCACCACCAAACGAAGATTGGCTTCAATCATTTTACGCTTGGCCCGCTGACCATGCAGCAGCTGGTGGGCTAACTCCGTTTCAGACACAGCAGCAGACTCTGCCCACTGTGCCCGATTGGCATCATGACCCAGCTCTTCGTCTAGGGTCTCCTTAATTTCCTGCAGAGCCATCAGACGCTGCACCTGCTTACCTAAGACAATTTCCTCCTCATGGGTCAGTAGAGGTACTCGACCGATCTCTTGGAGATAGGTACGTACAGTATCCGTACTATACGCAACTTGGGAAGTTCGTTTTGGGGCTTTCAGCTTGGACATAGCTTTTAATGGACCTCCGCTGGAAAAAAGTGTGTCAGTGTAAGGGATAGTCTTAAACCTTGAGACCGTAGGTTGAACTGCTTTCAATAGTGATCTTTAACGGTATACGCAGAGCACAGCAAATCGGATTGCAATTGGGCAAATTGTCTTGAAAATCCGTCTTAAACGCCTAGGCCAAGGCTGATCATGTACCTATATTTCTGAAAACTGAACTCAAGTCGGATTCATTATGAGTTTAATCTTACCCTAGCTCCTAGGCTGAATTAACTAGACGAAACATCTCTCCTAGAAAACTTAAACAACTCTCACAAAACACATCCTCATACTCATTACCCTAAATCAATCAGATGAGAAATAAACATCAAGTAAAATTAGAGTTTCCTGAGAGAGTTAAGGGGTAAATGACAATCTCCACATCATCAGTATGGCTTAGGTGGTTAAGTACATAGGTGTGGTTCTCCTTGGGCAATAACCGAACTAAAATGCCCATTCCAGATAATCTTCTACATTCGATGTAGGTACTTTTTCCTAGGTTACCCAAAGGGATACTTAAATAACACCGAATCCTAGAAGTTTTCCAGGAAGAATTCTGTAGTAATTGGAACAACTTTTGTCTTATTTTGAGACTAACCCTAAGGATTCATATTCACCACAGATGCCATGAATATAGGTCTATGAATGCAATAAATAGTGCCCTTTCGCCTCCAATACAAACTAAATACAAACTGCAAAACGACCTAAGACAACCAGATATCGAGAAATAGTACCATGAAACTAGTTCAAAAGAACTAGTTCGACATCCCGTTTAGCTTAAAATCTTTACAAGAACTACGGCTGACTCGCGATCAGGATTGCTCATAATTTGTTTGGAACTACCTTATTGCCAGTATTTTACTGAGAATCAGATGTAATAAGGCGGGCTCGAAGAAACACGGAAACTATGTTTGGCGGCATCATAGCTTTAGTTTTTCGGTTAAATAATGGTTGCTGTGACACCTACATTAATTTTGAATAGTGTCACAGTAATGAGCGTTATTGCTAACCATGCTCTTTAGTGGCGATGCGCATAATACTAGCTTAAGTTTGCTAAATAATCTGCCACTAATGGGCCACCCTAGCCATCGAAGCGAGCCCCAGGCCAGGTTGAATCGTCCATAGGGAAGGCCAACGCGCGATGTTCGTAAATAATTTCTATCAATAGAGATTTTTACGTAACCCTGACGCCGG
>CALHGI010000526.1 GCA_938029995.1 uncultured cyanobacterium
GCGGAACCTGGGGATAAAGGGTTCTAGGCTAATTTACCGAGTTTGAAAAATATTCTGCACCATTTGTTTGTCAGAGTTGGCCGCTGCTCGATCCAGTTCTTCCACTTCGCCAGGCTGTAGCCGCCATCCCAGAGCGCCGATATTTTGTTTTGCTTGATCTAGGTTTTTGGCCCCTGGAATCGGGGTGGTGCCTTTGCAAATACACCAGTTTAGGGACGTTTGGGCCATGGTTTTGCCCCGCTCTGCGGCCACCTCCCGCAGGCAGTCTAGCAATGGTTGAATGCCCGGTATTAGCTGGCGGAAAAGAATACCTCGTAAACCTGTGGGCTTGGGCGTATCTGCGCCATACTTCCCCGTTAATAGCCCTAGGCCCAGGGGACTGTAGGCAATCATTTGAATGCCCAACTCGTCGCAGACCTGCTTAAGCCCCAATTCTGTTACCGGAAATGTGGACAGTAGCGAATATTGAACCTGTAGCGATGTGATGGGAATACCCCGCTCGGCAAAGCGCTTATGTACCCAGCGCAACCGCTTGGGGCCATAGTTGGAAAGGCCCACCCCTTTGACCAAGCCTTGGTCGTACAGCTCCGCCAGGCCATCTAACAGCGCCCCTTCCTGCCAAGGAAAATAATTGGCTGTGGGCCAGTGCATTTGGGCAATGTCCAAACGACCCATGCGCGCTTTTGAGGCTTGGCCTGCCTGGGCCATCATGCCCCGTGTGAGTCGCCAAGGATAGGCCGCCAGTTTGGTCGCCAGACAAATTTTGTCTTTATTCGCTCCCTGGTATGCCTGGCTAAATTTTCCGAGTAATTTTTCGCTTTGGCCATTGAGTTTGCCGGTGCCATAGGAGTCCCCCGTATCAAATAGGGTGACTCCGTTTTCCACACAGTAATTAAAGACTTGCTGCAGCCCCGCATCCATACTTTCGTCATAGCCCCACAGCAGGCGATTGCCCCAGGCCCAAGTGCCACACCCCATTTCAGGCAACGTAATAGTAGTGGTGGCAGGATTCGCAGTGGCAGGCATAGATTCATGGCCGATGGGGACTAGGGCCGTGCCAACGCGAAAAATTAGATCGGGGCTGGATAAAAAAGCCAGAAGTCACTCCTTTTGACTTTTTACCTTCTATTAGCCTGAATCTAAATTCTAGTTTTCACGGACTCCTGTTTTAACCTATCGGGTTCTAGTAAATTCTGGCAAGACATGGCGGTCTAAAGCTTTGCGCGGTTGCGTATCGTCTGAACCATCCCCGTCAGTCGATATCGATTCTCTGACTTCTCCTGCAAAAATCTGGGCTAAACTACGTCTAATCCATGTTTTTTGATAGGGCCTAGGCTGTGAAATCTTTTTGGTTATTGGGATGCTGTGGAGCGCTATTGGTTATGGGTGCTAGCTTAGGGCGGCATCATCTTATTCCAACTGCGGGACCGCTTGAATCTGGTGGTGCGATCGCACAAACTCCCCAGCTAGTTTCCCAAAACAGCGGCCCATCCAAACAAGAGCTGCTGGTGGAGCTAGCCCAGGCCGATGTGATCTACCTGGGGGAAACCCACACCGACGAAGCCGACCATAGGGCCCAGCTGGAAATCATTATGGCCATGCATGGGGCTCGGGGTGACATTGCCATTGGCCTAGAAATGTTTCAGCGTCCGTTTCAAGCCGTGCTAGATCAATACATTGCCGGTGAACTGACCGAAGCGGAACTGGTGGAGCAAAGCGAATATGAAACCCGTTGGGGCTTTGACTGGGAGCTCTATGCCCCGATTATGCGCTATGCCCAGGCCAATCAAATCCCATTAATTGCCCTGAATACCCCCAGGGAAATTACCAAGAAAGTAGCCAGACAGGGCCTATCCAGCCTGGAAGGGGAGGACTTTCAACACATTCCCCCCCTGGAGGACATTGACACCAGCGACGAAAACTACCAGGCCATGGTGGCCCAAGTGTTTGGTCACCATGGCGGTCATGGCAGTAGCGGCCCCAGCTTTGAGAACTTTTTTGCCGCCCAAGTCCTATGGGATGAAACCATGGCGGCAGGGGTGGCCGACTATGTTACCGCTGCCCCAGGGACCCAGGTGATTGTGCTGGCAGGGGAAGGGCATATCGTGTTTGATTTTGGCATTCCCAGTCGCGTGGAGCGGCGTTTGGGTGAGGACTTGGTGGCCCACAGCGTGCTGCTCAACCCAACCGCCACGTCTCCCGAGCTAGCGGACTTTTTCTGGATCTCAGACCCGACCACAGGTGCGACCGCCCCAGAGCTGGCTGAGTAGAGCTGGTTGAGTAGGTCAGCCTATTGAATGGGAATAAAGTCAAACCCAATCCCCGAGCGATTGCCGGGTTGAATATGGACGAGCTGGGCCGCCCGGTTGCGATCGCCAGAGGGTAAAAAGTGAACATCCCCCGTGGCTCCATCGGCTGCGAAATCAGCTTCGTGCAAGACAGTACGGACGCCTTCGCGGCTAGGGCTCTGGTCTAGGGCCTCGCCTAGGGATGCGATCGCATCATAGGCCATGGCACTGCGCCAACTAACATCCCCCCCCCAAATTTGGCGTGCCTCAGTGACAAATTCAGAATCAGGATCCGACAGCACATGCCAGGGCACCGCCACTACTAAGCCCTCCGCATCTGGACCACCATCTTTCAAGACTTGGGGATGATATAAATCATCACCGCCCAGCAGGGGTAATTCTTGATTTACAGCTGCCATCACCTCCAAAGAAGGCCTTAGGGTATCCGTACTAGACGCCAGCATAATCACATCCGCCCCCTGCTCCTTAGCCAAGGCAATCTGTTCTTCCGCATCAAAGTTAGTATCAGCCAAGTCATACTCATTCATCACCTCGCCACCGTCACTAAAGACTGACGTGGTAAATTCACTCTTCAATGAAAGGCTGTAGGCACTGTTGGAATCGTAGTAAAGAACCGCCTGTTGTGCTCCCAAACCATCAATCATATGGCGAGCTAAAGCAGCAGCAGCAAAGCTATCACTGGGCACGGTCCGCAAAACATAGGGACTCAACCCCGATAGCTCCACCGATGTACTAATGGCAGAAACCATCGGCAGTTTTCCCTGGTTATAAATGGGGGCCGCTTCCAGGCTAACGCCACTGCTGTAATGGCCCAGCACACCCAACACCTCAGTGCGGTTGACCAGCTCAGCCGCCACCGATTTAGCAATGGCCGGGTCATTATCATCATTAACAATCAGCAGCTTAATAGGGATCCCATTGCCCTCAACCAACTGATTAAACTCTTGTTGGGCCTGGCCTGCCCCCCGTAAAATTTCTAGGCCGATTTCGCTGGTATTGCCAATGGGGGCAATCACCGCCAACGTATGGGCCGATTGTGTCCCCACACGGGCGTTATTTAGATAGATAAAGGCTTCAGGATCATTCCGATTTTCTGCCAAGGCAGCCTCTAGGGCCGTAACGGCTGCGGCATAATCCCCCTGACCATAGGCGGCAATACCTTGTTGTTTGAGATCCGAGGGGTCGGGCAAAAGACTCTGCGTCCCGTCACTCAAGCGTTGTGTTAAGGATGCTGTACGGGCCGTTGCAGCGTTTTGCTCCGTTGGATTGGAATTGATATCGCTAACGAGTGTTTTAGGATTTAAGAGCCCTGAAATACCTAAAAAGAAAGCCCCTAAAATTCCTAATGTCGATAGGGTTAAGATGATTTCAAATTTGTGGTTTTTAAATGTTTCCATAACTCAGGCAGAAGAAACGTTATTAACTTAAGGAAGCGCACCTTCCACCCAGCCTATGGACCGCCAATCCTATTATATTTGATGGTTTTTGCTATCTGCTGAAAGTTTGGACGCCAACGCGTTAGATTATTGACTGGTTGAATCAGATATAAGTTCTCCCTGGGTTACATCACGTAACAATCAACCCATGCCGTGGGCGATGAAATCAATCCCAGGGCTGAGGTGACTAAGGGATGTGGGAACGTCACTATCTATACGGTAGGTCTACTATGCAAAAGCCCTGCTCCCGGAAAGGAGCAGGGCTTTTGCAATGAATTGAAAGGTTGAATCCCAGGTCTACTGTTGAGACCCTAATCAATACATCCCATGGGAATCCATTGGTCAGGAAAACAAACCTTTCTAGGCCGGTGGTTACTACTTAACCGATACCTTGGCGCCAGCTTCCTCAAGCTGCTTCTTAGCCGCTTCGGCATCATCCTTAGAGACACCTTCTTTAATGGCCTTAGGAGCACCTTCAACAATAGCCTTAGCTTCTTTCAGGCCTAGACCTGTGAGGGCACGAACAGCCTTAAGAACGGCAATCTTGTTACCACCGAAGTCTTCGAGAACAACGTCAAACTCAGTCTTCTCTTCAGCAGCTTCACCACCGCCACCAGCGGCACCGCCACCAGCCATCATCATCATGCCGCCAGCAGGCGCAGCAGCACTTACATCAAAAGCTTCTTCAATTTGCTTAACTAGCTCGGAAGCTTCTAGCAAAGTCAAAGACTTCAATTTTTCCAAAATTTCATCAGTTGCAGCAGACATGGATTTCTCCTTGATTAATTACAAAATGAATAAGTAATGGATGAAAGCCGGACCTTATTCGCCGCCTTCGCCACCTTCTTTGTCGACATAGGCCTGAAGACCACGGGCAATGGAAGACGGTACTGCGTTGACACCCACTGCAACCTTGGTTGCCAGAGCGTTGAGGGCACCTGCAATCTTGGCGTAAAGCTCTTCCTTGCTGGGTAGGTCGGCAAGGGCTTCGGCTTCTGCACTCGTCAGAGCTTTGCCTTCCAAAACGCCGCCGCGCAGTTCAGACTTCTTAGTATCCTTCTGGAATTTCTTGTATTCCTTAATGACACCGCCAATGTCTTCCTGAGTTAGCAACAGGGCCGTGGTGTCCTTCAAGAACTCCTGCACCGGTTGCCATGTCTCATCATCTTGAACCGCAATTCGGATCAGGGTATTTTTGGCAATTTTACATGTGCCACCCTTTTCACGAATACGGTTACGCAGGTCGCCGATTTCGCTTACCGTCAGACCTTTGTAGTCAATAACAAAAATTGATTGCGTATCGCTTAGGAGATCCTTAAGCTCAGCAACAATCTCTTTTTTATTTTCTAGGGTTCTCCCCATTCGGATCTCACCTCCTTAATTTCGGGGATAGTTTGAAACTATAGCTAGCTCTACACCCGACCAAATCCATCCACACTGCAATCAAATCTAAGATCTAAAAAGGTCTCAGCTAATCGCCGAGACCTAAAGATGAGCGCTACTAACACACCTTCTCTACATCTCGGCAGGGTATTAAGCAAAATGCTCCTGCTGTCTTCGAATGCTTATGGGATTGTTTGGGTGTTTTGTTAGAGCGGCAATACCTCCAATGCTGTGTCTGTTGAAATTTAATTAAAAATCAACAGCTATAGATGACGCTGCCAATGTGCAGAATGACAATCAACAACGTCAGACTAAATACCTATGCAGCTGCATCTTCCAGTGATAGATCGCGCAGCGCACCAATATCCATCTTAATCGCAGGCCCCATCGTAGCAGATACTGAGACCGTGCGCCAGTATCTGCCCTTGGCACCCGCTGGACGATTACGGTCAATGGTCTCTTGCAGAGCCTTGAGATTTGCCAGTAAATCGTCTGCGGAGAAGTCGGCCTTACCAAACATGACGTGGACAATGCCAGACTTGTCGGCACGAAACTCCAACTTACCTGCCTTAAAGTCATTAATGGCTTGGGCTAGGTCAAAGGTGACAGAGCCACCTTTGGGGGATGGCATCAAACCACGGGGACCCAGGATACGTCCTAGTTTGGCCACCTTAGGCATCATGTCAGGGGTGGCAACTAACACGTCAAAATCCATCATGCCTTTTTGGATTTCGTCAATTAGTTCTTCAGATCCGGCCAAGTCAGCTCCGTTCTCAGTGGCTTCAGCCACTTTCTCACCACGGGCAATGACGGCAACGCGAACGGTCTGGCCCGTACCCTTGGGGAGAGCAACGGTGGTACGCAATTGCTGGTCGGTATATTTGGGGTCAATGCCTAGGCGAATATGGGCTTCGGCAGTTTCCGTAAATTTGGCAGTGGACGTTTCTTTGAGCAGCTGCATGGCCTCTAGGGGGGCATACAGTCTATCTTCAACCTTCGTCTGCAGCTCTTTTAAGCGGCGCGACAATTTCTTTGCCATGGATTCTCCTTGGGGTCATAGCGAAGCCTAGCTTCTTCCCCAGCTTGGGTTTAAGTACGTTTTAGGTACGTTGAAAAATGTTTCCGCACTGACCTTTAGTCGGCAACGGTGACTCCCATATTGCGGGCGGTGCCTTCGATGATGTTCATGGCGGCGTCAACGTCATTGGCGTTGAGGTCGGGCATCTTCATCTCGGCAATTTCTTGCAATTGGGCACGGGTGATAGAGCCAACTTTTGTTTTGTTTGGCTCCCCAGAACCCTTCTCAATTTTGGCCGCTTTTTTAATCAGCACTGAGGCTGGCGGTGTTTTGAGAATGAAGGTGAAACTTCTGTCTTCAAAAACAGAAATCTCAACCGGGACAATCAGTCCAGCTTTGTCAGAGGTCCTGGCGTTATACTCTTTGCAAAACGCCATAATGTTGACCCCGTGCTGACCCAAGGCGGGACCAATTGGCGGTGCAGGGTTCGCTTTCCCAGCTGGAATTGCCAGCTTAATAATCGCAACTACCTTCTTCGCCATTGATTAACTCTCTTTTTGCACTTGGTTAAATTCCAGCTCAACGGGAGTATCGCGACCGAAAATCGATAGCAATGCCTTAAGCTTGCTCCGTTCTGGACTGACTTCAATGACTTCGCCACTAAAGTCTTTAAACGGACCAGACAACACCAAGATTTTGTCACCCTCGGCCATGTCAACCTTGACTACGGGTGCCTGTTCTTGGGTCTGCTTAAAGATGCGTTCAACCTCCGCTCGACTCAAAGGCATGGGTTTAACATGCCCTCGCCCACGTCCAGTGGCACGTCGCTGCTCGGCACCGACAAAGTTAATGACATGGGGGGTGTTTTTGACCACCTGCCAAACATCGTCATCCAAAATCATTTGGATAAGGACATACCCAGGAAAAACTTTTTCCTCGATATTCTGACGACTACCATCCTTGCGCAGCTTTACCGCAGGGGTCTGCGGAATTTCGATCTTAAAGATACGACTGGCAACGTCCAGGGTAATTGCCCGTTGCTCAAGGTTGAGCTTGACGCGTTTTTCACACCCGGAGGCTACTTGTACCGCATACCAGCGAGGTTTAGACTTCCGGGGCTCCGGGGGAGCATTAGAGGTCTCATCTTCACTTGTGTAGTTTGGATCGTCAGAAGCGTAAGTCATTAGAACACCTGCCTAGAAGCCCAACCAAAGAGTTTATCCACTAAGTAAATAAGCGTTGCAGATACGCCCACCATTAAGATAACGGCCGCAGATTCACTGATCAGCTGCTGTCTGGAGGGCCAAACCACCTTACTTAACTCTTCACGAGTGTCTTTAACAAAAGACCCTGCGTTAAACGAGTCAGAGGAATCGCTTGACTGCTTTTCCACTGCTTTCTTAGCGTCCTTTTTGACCACGTCATTAGCTTCCTTGTTTGCTACATCGAGTCCGGTCGATCGGGATCGACTGGGAGCTATTCAAGCAAAAATTCTACCTAAAGCAGATTGCTTAAATGGAAAAGGGTTAACCTCTTTCATTTCGACAATAGGTCTAAATGTGTCGCTGACCCGGAGGATTAATTTGAGCTTTAAACCTTGGCGTTTGGCCATGGTCTGAACCCAAATATGCTTCAAATCAGCTGCGACATCTAAATGCTTCAGGTAGAACTTATGCTAATCGCTCAGCGCGCCCTGGAGGACTCGAACCCCCGACATTCGGTTTTGGAGACCGACGTTCTACCAACTGAACTAAGGACGCACGACTCTTTGAACTTGTCCCATTGTAAGGCTTAATCTTAGGGCTTTAGACAGCCCTAATAATTAATTGCCTTATTTTTCGATGGGACGATCAAAGCGCTGCTTCAAACGAGTTGCCTTACCAACGCGATCGCGAAGGTAGTACAACTTAGCACGCCGCGCTTTACCCCTACGAATGACCTTAATATTGGCCACACGAGGTGCATGGAGCAAGAAAACACGCTCTACACCCACGCCTTGGAAGACGCGACGTACGGTGATCGTCTCGTTGATACCACCATTGCGCATGGCAATAACGGTACCCTCGAAGGGCTGCACACGTTCTTTTCCTCCTTCCACAATTCGGACACCGATCCGAATCGTGTCCCCAACATAGATCTTGGGGATGTTGTCTTTGATATGTTCCGCTTCTATAGAGCGGATAATCTCCTCAGCGTTCATAAGCCCTGAAAAGCGCACGGTCTTTAATATTAGGCCAACATGGTCACAAACACCAATGGGTTTTGGGAAAAGATTTGACGGGTGGGTATGGCTTACCCAGGCAATGGTTTCTGGACCATGGGACATGGGGAATATGGAGGTGGGTGGAGAATCCCACGTACTATATATAGTGTGAGTATGAAAAACCCATTGCAACACTCGATCGCCCACTATGAATGTTTTAGGTAATTTGCTGTCGCGGGCTCTGGCTGTTCCGGTTATGGTCGGGCCGCGCAAACACCAGGGGATTGAGTTGAAATCCATGCCTGATCAGGCCATAATGCGCCAGGCTGGTCGCATTGTGGCGACGGTGCTAAAGGAAATTTCTGAGCTGGTGCAGCCGGGGATGACGACGGCGGATTTGGATGAGCATGCGGAGCGCCGTATCCGAGAGATGGGGGCTACGCCTAGTTTTAAGGGCTATCACGGTTTTCCGGGGTCTATTTGTGCCAGCGTCAATGATGAGGTGGTGCATGGAATACCCCGTAAGCGCAAGGTGATTAAGGCCGGGGATTTATTGAAAGTGGATACGGGGGCTTACTACGAAGGGTTCCACGGCGACTCGTGCATTACGATTGCGGTGGGTCAGGTGAATGCGAAGGCTCAAAAACTGATGGATGCTGCGGAGTCTGCCCTCTATGCCGGGGTGGCCCAGGCGCTGCCAGGGAAGACGCTATTGGATATTGCCGGGGCGATTGAGGATAGCATTCAGGCCAGTGGCTATACCGTGGTGGAGGATTTTACTGGCCATGGGGTGGGGCGGAATTTGCATGAGCCCCCTGCGGTGTTTAATTTTCGTACTAAGGATTTGCCCAATGTCACCCTGAAGCCGGGGATGGCGCTGGCGATTGAACCCATCGTAAATGAGGGGTCAAAGGTGACGCGAACTTTGAGGGATCGGTGGACGGTGGTGACGTGCGATCGCAAACTTTCCGCCCAGTTCGAGCACACGGTGCTGATCACCCAAGATGGTCAGGAAATCCTCACTGACCGCTCCCAGGTTTAATTCGGCTTGAGTTTGGCCAAATCGACACAGGTGGCCTTGTCATAGTCCACTTCCACATCCACGGTGTAGATTTTCTGAACACTTTCCTCTGGAAAATCATCATAGTCTTTGATTTTTTCCAAGGCGATGTCATTCAGAAATCCATATCCGGAGCTACGCAGTAGGGTGGGCTCGGTGGTCATCTCGCCATTTGCCCCCACGACCACACCCACCATTCCCTTCACCGGTAACGGATTGAGGCAGCTGCGCAACCGTCGAGGAGCCGCTTCCTCCGTCGTCAGGGGATAGTTCAGTTTTAACGACGTTTCCAAGGCTTCAGGCGCAGACACTGGCAGGCCAGGTTGCTGCTCTAATGATTCCAGCCAGAGCCGTTTAGCCTCTTCAGCCTCAGGCTCTGTGGTGCGTAAGACACTATGGTGTAGTCGAGCCAAAAATTGCTGCAATAAATTGGGGACGTCCTGGGATTGGGCCCCCTCCCGTAGGGCTACCAAGTCAGGCTTCGCTGGGACAGTCTCCACCGGTACAGTGCTGGGCGCATTATCACCATCGTCAGGCAAACTACCGCCAGGTAAATCGGGCAACCCAGGTGATGTATTCGGAGTATTCGTCGCTGACTGGCTGGCCTGATTATTGCTGTTACCCGCTGTGTTCGAGCGGTTGCTGCCATTGGCTGAGGGGCGACTGGCTGAACGTTGTCCCTGGGGCCTGCTGCTGCCTTGACTCCTTGGTTGTCGCTGGTTGGCTTCGCCCGTCGTGGCGGTGGTGGGCCTGCTCGCTGTTGCCGTACGTGCCGTAGCCCCCCTGGGGAGGGCGGTGGTCGTAGGACGATTGGGTTTTGCCCCTTGGCCTGTATTGGGCTTAGCCGAAGTCGTTGGCTGAGGCGGAATCCGAGTAACCGTAATGCTTTCACCCTCTGGGTCGGGCGCAGGCACAATGTCGTCAGAAGAACCGCCAGCCACAGGAATGAGTAGTAGCCCTGCATGCATCCCCACAGCAAGCAGAAAAATAGGATTAAAAATGAGTTTCACAAAATTCATGGCAGTGGGGAAAGAACAAACAGGGAAGCCAGGGTATCTCTAGCCTAAACAATTGGGATAGCGTTTTTAACCGGACTATTCCAGATCTTCAATTGAATATTTCAGTACAGGCAACCTTTAACTGCCGGGGGCACGTGGGTCATCGGCCCAGACAAATACTAGCGTTGTCCCTTTCAAATCAATTAACGAGATGTAGTTAACGGGGTGTCCATCGGCCCCATACACACCCAAAAAGGGATGCCCTCCGTAGGTGCCCTCATCCTGCTGGCTCATGCCTGCATTCACAAGCGCCTGTCCCAGACCCTCACGACTAACCAAATCAATATTTCTCGCAATTTGCTTAAACGTTGCTTGGGGCAGTGGCAAGTAGGTGCCGCCACTGATGCTATCCGCCGTAAAAAAAGCAGCCGGATCAATCACATTTTCGATATCCTTTGCCCTAAAACGCATATTGATGGAATTGGTTGGATCAATGCCCATCCATTCCGCAGTGATATCGAAATTACTGGTGCCCTCACTTGAAGCCCCGAGAAACTGACTCAAGCTACTATGTAGCGCCGACTGCTGAGCAGGATCAAAGGCAAAGGATTGGGGCTCTTCCTCTTCAAACTCGTTTTCTAATTCCTCCTCAAATTCCTCGTTTTGAGTGATGTCTTGCTCTTCAATGATTTCCTCCAACTGTTCTGGTACTTCCGTTAGAACAGGAGGTGCTATGGCCGCTACTGGCGGCGGTGCTGCTTCTGGTGGTGGTGCCGCTTCTGGTGGTGGCTGTGGCACCGGCTCAGTGGGCGCCAAAATATCACTGAGGCTGACGGCTTCAATAGAAACGTCCTCTTCAGTTTCTGTCTCTATAACCTCTTCTAACTTTGGGGCTGATAGATCAACAGCGGGCAGGATTAGCAACGCACTGTGCACACCCAGGGCCATCCATACTACCGGTCGCTTAAGGAAGTTAACTCCATAGGTTGATAACTGGGCGGTGACATAGGGGATTGCCCGGATAAATAAAACTGACTGCATCACAATGCCAAGAGCCATCTTGGCCAGACGTTTGCGAGCTTCAGAGGGTGCAACATTAACCATGCTCAAGCAAATTAAATGATAAATACGAAGGAAACCCTGGAGGAGCGAACATTCCCCCAAGGTAAAAATGGTTGATGCACACTGAGCGTGTGAAATTGAAAGACTTAACGGCCCCTGCCTGGAGACCCTCCAGGCAGGGGCAAGCGATAATCAACGACTCGATGGCTTAGTTGAAGATAGTGTTAGCGTCGGTATCATAGGCTGCGAGGGTAGAGTCGGTTGCATCCTCAGGTAGGGGAACGTAGCCAACTTCAAGAATCAAATCACCTGCTGCAGCTTGCTCTAGATAGAAGGAAACGAAGTCAGCAACACCAGCGCTGGTGTCTGCTAGAGCTTCAGTGTTGACGTAGATGAAGATAGGACGACCTAGGGGCTTGTAAACGTCATCTTCAACGTTAGCTACAGTGGGCTCAACAAACTCTTCACCGTTGAAGATATTGGCGGCACCCAGGATGTCCTGGTTCTCTAGGTAGTAAGCCAAACCGAAGTAACCGAGGGAGTAAGGGTCACTGGCAACACCGCGTACAAGTACGTTGTCATCTTCACTGGCCGTGTAGTCAGCTCGGCTAGCACCTTCTTCACCGTTAATCTTCTTGGTGAAGTAGTCAAACGTACCAGAGTCAGTACCAGGGCCAAACAGACCAATCTCTTCGTTGGGCCATAGGGGATTAACCTGGTTCCAACGAGTGATAACTCCCTCAGCTTCAGGGTTCCAAATCGCGTTTAACTGCTCAACGGTCAGGTCGGTTGCCCAATCGTTCTCAGGGTTGATAACAACAGTTAGAGCATCGTAGGCAACAGGAATAGCAATGTATTCGATGCCAGCTTCAGCACACAGTGCCTTTTCCGTGTCTTTGATGGGGCGAGACGCATTAGAAATTACAGTCTCACCAGCACAGAATTTCTTGAAACCACCACCAGTACCGGAAACACCAACGGTGATTGATGCATCATTTCCTGCGATGGCATACTCTTCAGCCATCGCTTCAGTGATTGGGAAAACAGTGCTAGAACCGTCGATAGCAATGGACTGAGCAACTGCAGAGGTTGCAGTCAAAGCACCAGCAGCGACTGCAGCTACTGTGCCGAAGAATTGAGCGAGCGTAACCATACCTACACACTCCATGACTATGTTTTCATGCCAAGGAGTAACGTAGTGGCACCAAATTAAGACAGCATTATTGACTGCTTAAGGTGGTTTTTGGGTTTGTTTAAGACAGGGTAAAGGCGAAGATAACCCTTTGTAGAGAAAATGACCTATCTTATGAATCAGTATTTAGCTATTTGCCAACTAAATGTCAGCTTAATCTTAAGTTCTAATTCCGTTAGTGTGGGAGGTGATCTTTTGAGAAAACTGTTGAGCAAATGTGGGTAGTGGCTAGGCCTGGTCTTCAAAATACTGATACCAAACAGCATTGCCAATGACGGTCAGCGCTAGAATGCTGCCTCCACCGGCTAAAGCCAAGAGGGGATTGTAGCCCCCTCGGGTGAGGTTCTCCATCCATAGGCTAGTGGTGGCGGAATGGGAAACTTGATTGGCTAAAAACGGTGTTAAGTAAATCAGTGCACCACCGCTGAGCAACCAGCCCACCATGGATAGGAGCAGAAAAATTGTCTTGCCTTTGGTTTGGGTGCCCATGGATTTGGTGTGAAAAACCTACTGTGGGAAATGTGCTCTGTGGAACCTACGTTGTGAAAAGCTGGGTGGGGCAACTACTCAGGGGCTAAGGGGGTGCCCATTAGGCACGTGCCCTCTAGCATGGCTCCGTCAAAATTGGCATTGTCCAGGCAGGCACATAGTAGATTTGCGTTGGTTAAGTTGGCCCCGCGCAATACGGCACCGCTAAGGGTGGCTTCTTCTAGGTCGGCCCCAGATAGATCGGCCCCTGCCAGGTTGGTGCTACTCAAGTCGGCATTGCGGAGTACACAGCCTGCTAGGTTAGCCCCCCGCAGATCGGCCCCCCGCAGGTCTACGGATGTCAGGTTGAGATTGCTCAAAACAGCCCCTGCTAAGAAGGCCCCCGCAAAGCTGGTGTTTGTTGTATCTGCTTCCAGGAGTATGGCTCCCCGCAGGTCCGCATTACGTAAATCGGCCTCTGTGAGATTGGCCCCCATCATGTCGACCCCCCTCAAATTGGCCCGGAGATCTGCCTGTTTGAGGATGGTTCCGTTGAGGTTAGCTCCCTTTAGGTTCGCCTGGGCTAGGCTAGCGCCAGTGAGGTCTAGACCAGCTAAATCAGCCCCCATTAGCTCCTTGTTTTGGCCCTGCTGAATTGCGTCAATGTCTACTGGGCTCACGGGGTTACCCCTTTTGAACTAGATTTTTGTTTGTCGTCCGTGGCCTGGGGCCGTAGATCTTCCAGCCAAACCTGAGGCTGTTGACTAGGACGTTGCGGCAGTTGCAACATACCAATCTCCGCCAGTCGCACAACGGTTCCTAAGGATTCGACCAGCTGGGGATCAAATCGCCGACCACTGAGTTCTTCGCAGGCGGCTAAGGATTCACTGAGGGACATGGCGGCTCGATTGCCCCTGGCTTCCGTCAGTTCTTGAAAATAGGCAACTAGCCCTAAAACCCTGGAAGCCAGAGGGATTTCCTGGGCT
>CALHGI010000527.1 GCA_938029995.1 uncultured cyanobacterium
GAATTGGTTCTATTGGTATAACCGAGAGAGACCGCATTAATCATTGAATTATCAAACACCCGATGAAATTCATGATGAACATCACTTGAGTGTGTAATACTCATTGAGTGTGTAGAACATGTGTGATTTTTTCAGAGCTTAGTTGCCCTTCAAACTGTCTAAGCTTTGGGGTCCACTTCACACTGTCATACAACGATTCTGAGCTGAACAGTGAAGAACCTTCAGTAACGGATATTCATTATGTTTGATTTTTTTGTAGCGAGGGCGATTAGAGTTGTAACAAGTGCTCAGGAGGAAGCTCATCGCCTTAATCATCCTTTTATGGGGTCAGATCACCTTCTTTTGGGGCTAATGGCAACAGAGCCCAATATGGCAGCGGATACTTTAAAGTCTCTAGGTATTACACTCACTATTGCACGAACTGCCGTTGAAGATCTTATCGGAAAAGGCTCTGCCAGGATTAGCAATGAAATTCAATTCACCCCTCGCTGTCGGCAGGTACTGGCACGATCTCTAAAAGAAGCTCAGCAGCTAGGTAAAAAGGCTGTAGATGCTGAGCATTTATTACTGGCAATGCTATGGGATGAAGACGGTTCAGCCATGAGGGTGCTAGAAAAGTTGAATGTTGACTGTCACAAGCTTCGCACTAACGTAGTGCAAGCGATCTCAAAGGCAAAACCTACTTCTACTGACAATCAGCCTAAGCTTGAAAAGACACCAATCCTGGATAGCTTTGGTGTTAATCTAACGACATTAGCCACTTTAGGCAGACTGGATCCGGTAATTGGCCGTCAGCAGGAAATTGAACAGTTAATTCAGATTTTAACTCGTCGAACTAAAAACAACCCTATTCTTATTGGTGAGCCTGGTGTGGGCAAAACAGCCTTGGCAGAAGGGTTAGCTCAACGTATTGTCGACCATGATTTGCCTGAAAGTTTTCACAATAAGCAGATTGTAATGTTAAATGTGGGCTCCTTACTTGCCGGGACAAAGTATCGAGGTGAATTTGAGAAGCGTCTGAAGACCGTTGTGGCTGAAGTTCGTTCAGCTGGAAACATAATTCTGGTTATTGATGAGGTGCACACACTGATTGGTGCAGGCTCAGAAGAAGGCACGATGGACGCTGCAAATATCCTCAAACCAGCCTTATCACGGGGTGAGCTTCAGTGTATTGGCGCGACTACACTTGATGAGTACCGCAAACATTTTGAGCGGGACGCCGCTTTAGCACGTCGATTTCAACCAGTGGTAGTAGATGAACCGAGTGTTGATGAAACGATCTTAATTTTACAGGGATTGCGGAGTTGCTATGAACGACACCACCATTTGACTATTTCGGATCTAGCTTTAGCCGCCGCCGCTAAATTCTCAAATCGCTATATTTCAGATCGGTTTTTGCCCGACAAAGCAATTGATTTAATAGATGAAGCAGGCTCTCGTACGCATATTCTCTCCTCTAAGCAACAATTACCCACTTCCAAGGATCTAAGCAAGGAATTGCAACAGATTCAAAAAAAGAAAGATAATGCGATTCAGCAGCAAGAGTTCGCTCAAGCCAGTGCATTGCAAGTTCACGAAAAAGAGCTGGTGCAAAAGATTCAGTTAGCTACTCAAAATATTTCTGTTCTTAATTCCTCTCCCGTTGTAGATGAAGCCGATATTGCCCATGTTGTGTCAGCCTGGACTGGCATTCCAGTCAACAAGTTGACAGAATCTGAGTCTGATCAGTTGCTCCGCATGGAAGAACTTTTGCATCAACGTTTAATTGGTCAAGCAGACGCCGTCAAGGCAATTGCAAGGTCAACTCGTCGTGCCCGTGTCGGGCTGCAAAACCCAAATCGCCCAATCGCTAGTTTTATCTTTGCCGGGCCTACAGGGGTAGGTAAAACAGAGCTGGTTAAGGCACTAGCGACAAGTTTCTTTGGGGCTGAAGCGGCTATGATTCGTTTGGATATGTCTGAATATATGGAGCGTCACACAATTGCTAAACTCATTGGTTCCCCACCGGGCTATGTCGGATACGGTGAAGGGGGACAGTTAACCGAATCTGTCCGTCGCAAGCCTTATACAGTCGTGCTGTTTGACGAAATCGAGAAAGCACACCCCGATGTCGTTAACTTGCTGCTGCAAGTTTTAGACGAAGGTCGTTTAACCGATGCTAAAGGGCGTACTGTTAGCTTTAAGAATACGCTATTAGTCATGACCTCAAATGTGGGTTCAAAATTGATTCAGAAGGGGGCGGCAGGATTAGGCTTTAATGTTGCTGATAATCAATCAAGTGCGAATTATAAGAACCTGGTGACGCTAATCAATGAAGAACTCAAGGAGTACTTCCGTCCAGAATTCCTGAATCGTCTTGACGAAGTCATTGTCTTTCGACAACTCATCAAGGATGAGATTAGAAAAATTGCTGATATCCTGCTAGGTGAATTCCGGAAACGTCTTTTTGAACAAAACATTAGTCTGGTTGCAACTGATCAATTTATGGAGCACTTAATTGAATCAGGCTATAACCCTGAACAAGGTGCACGCCCGTTGCGACGTGCAATTACGCGCCTGTTAGAAGATAGTTTTGCAGAGGCCATTCTTTCTAGCAAAGTTCAATCGGGAGATGTGGTCGTTGTGGATATCGATGACAACAATGAAGTTCAAATTCTACGAGAGGAGTTAACGACTAATGTTGTCTTATGACGAGTAAGATAAAATTTTATTCGGTAAATAAATGACTGATATTATTGATACCGCCATCCAGGCAGGTTCTTTGAATATCCTAGTGACGGCTATTGAAACAGCTAGCCTGGTCAATATTCTCAAGGGAACGGGGCCGTTTACACTCTTGGCACCAACGGACGATGCCTTTGAGAAATTACCCAAAGGTGTGATGGAAGAACTCCTCAAGGACATTCCCAAACTAAAAAAAATCCTGGCCTACCATGTCTTATCGGGTAAGGTCATGGCCGCTAATCTTACAAAGATGAAATCTGTGAAAACCGTTGAAGGATCAAAGATTAAGATTAATGTCCCCATAGATATTAAGAACATCAAGCTGAATGATTCTATCGTGACACTCTTTGATGTCGCTGCTGACAATGGTGTTATTCATATCATTGATACGATCCTAACACCTGCATCGATCCTGCTCCAAAGTTAGCTATTGTGATGTCTACGGGTGGAAAATATCTAGGGTTAGGCAGTTTACCCTTGAAAAGATAGGGATCTTTAAGTGCCGTAACAGAAAAAGATCAAATTCACGATAGAGTGACGACCTTTAAAGACATGCCTCCTGATAGGCCCAATCCGCATCAGGGTCCTTACTATGTCGTTGCTGATTTAGGGTATAAATTTGTCCGTAATATTTGCTGTTTATTGGACAGATTGCCCCATAGTTCGGCTTAGCAGCGCCACCATAATTCTTGGAAGAATGTTATGAAAGCCTTGCTACTCTACCCTCACTTTCCTCAGTCTTTTTGGTCCTACGACCGCTTTATGGAAATTGCAGGGCTCAAGGCGGTGATTCCTCCCTTGGGGATTATTACAGTGGCTGCGCTCTTACCGTCAGACTGGGAAATTCGTTTTTGCGATCGCAATGTCATCCATGAAACCGACGCAGATTGGGAATGGTGCGACATCGTCATTCTTTCTGCCATGCTAGTGCAAAAAACAGACTTTCAAGCCCTGATTCGAAAAGCGGTCCAGCTAGGCAAGAAAGTCGCCGTAGGAGGCCCCTACCCCACCTCTGTACCTCAAGATGCGTTAGATGCAGGAGCCCAGTTTTTAGTGCTGGATGAAGGGGAAAGGACCGTTCCTCAATTTCTCAAAGCTCTGAGTCAGGGAGAAACCCATGGCATTTTCCGATCCCTTGAAAAACCCGATGTCACCCAGAGCCCCATGCCGCGCTTTGACCTACTGCAGCGAGACGCCTACTTGATGATGGCCATCCAGTTTTCCCGGGGGTGTCCCTTTAACTGTGAATTTTGCGACATCATCTCCCTATATGGTCGAAAACCCCGTACCAAAACCCCGACCCAAGCCCTAGCCGAGCTACAAACCCTCTATGACTTAGGTTGGCGTGGGTCACTCTTTATCGTAGATGACAACTTTATTGGCAATCAGCGCAATGTAAAGTGCTTCTTGAGAGAACTGATCCCATGGATGCAGCAACACCATTATCCATTTACCTTTATGACAGAAGCCTCAGTCAATTTGGCAGAGGATGACGAATTACTCCAGCTGATGGGTGAAGCAAGATTTTACGCCGTTTTTCTCGGGATTGAAACCCCTGACCAAGATAGCTTGCAGGTCACCCGCAAACTCCAAAATACCCGTAATCCGTTGGTGGAAGCTTGCAAAAAAATCAATGAGGCGGGGATGCTGATTTATGCCGGCTTTATCCTCGGTTTTGATGGAGAACGAGCAGGCGCAGGCGACCGTATTCAAGCCTTTGTCGAACAAACCAGCATTCCCCAACCCATGTTAGGTCTTTTGCAAGCATTGCCCAATACCGCCCTGTGGGAACGCCTCAAAAAAGAACAGCGTCTGCTCGAAAACTCTAACCATCTAACCGGCGATCAGAACACCTTGATGAATTTTATCCCCACACGCCCAATTACAGAACTTGCTAGGGAATATGTCGATGGATTTTGGCAGATGTATGAGCCTCAACGGTATCTCAGACGTTGTTTACAACAATGTCTCAAAATTCGTTGCCGACAACGTCGAAGGCAAACAATGCAGTTCCCATGGCACAAATGCCTACGCTTATTTGTCCAGCTTGTTTGGAGTCAAGGGATTCACCGAACCGAGATCCGAGGACAGTTTTGGCATCAACTCTGGATTATTTTATGGAACAAACCAGAGATTCTTAATGTATACTTGGGATTATGTGCTGCAGGCGAACATTTTTGGGAATATCGTGCGTTGGTCAAGGAACAAATTGCCCAACAGCTGGGCTATGATCCCCTCGCACGCAATGCAGACTTTAGGGTAATGTCGTGGGATTAAAATTATCTACCTGGGCCATCCCTGCTTCCCTGACGGCCACCAGCAACAAATAGAAAGGCAATTCTACACTACAAAGTCGCTCACGCCATAATGCTCAAAATCAGAGTTGTTTAGCTATAGGCTAAATACGTACAGTGACTCACAATTTCCTCACTTTTTTTTCTACTATTGAGAAGTGGTATTGGCTGGTGAAAACTATACCTCTAAGATATGTTTCTTATCTGATGCTTAAAGAGAGGATATATATTTTGTCTCAATAATTTACTCAATTAAAAAACACGCAGTTGAGGGATCAAGATATGGATGCTCAAGATATTTTGAAGCGCTATGCATCAGGACAACGAGATTTTAGTCATGTCAGTCTGTTTCAAGTCTGTCTGACAAATGCCAAGCTGATTGGTGCCAAGTTGATTAGTGCCGATTTACGAGAAGCAGATCTGACAGAGGCTCATCTCCAACAAGCGAAGCTAAATCAGGCAAATTTAGCGGGTGTAGCGATGATTCAAGCTTGCTTAACCCATGCAGATTTGAGCGATGCAGACCTCAGTGGAGCGGATTTAACCCATGCGGATTTGACTGGAGCAGACCTCAGTGGAGCGGATTTAGGAGGAGCAGATTTACGCAAAGCTGACTTGCATAAAGCAGATCTGAGCGATAGTGATTTGCGATGTGCAGATTTGACCGGAGCAAATCTGCAGGACGCAGATCTTAGTAATGCAAACTTGGATGGAGCCTATTTAGGTGAAGCAGATTTGACTGGAGCAACTATTTTAGGCGCAAATATTAACAGAGCCGAATTCAGTAGAACCAAGATGCCCGATGGCACCATTCATGATGAGTAATTGGGTCACCTCCAATCTGTCTTAACTTCTTGTCCTGTTATTTCTCCGATTTCTGTCGCGTTTGCTATGTGATTGTTTCCATTGATTGCAAACCCCTCACGATTTCCCCAAATTCTTCTTCTAATCTGATAATTAGAGGGATTTGGCACAATTACAGTGACAGGGGTAGGGGAATGAATCAGAAAGTTAGCGATGGATAACTGTGAAAAAATTAACCCTAGAACGTAGTGTGGAAGTCGAAGTAAATTGTTCTGTTACACAGGTTTACGGCCTTTGGGCGAATTTGGAGAATGTGCCCCGGTGGATGCCACTAGTAAAGAGTGTCAGACGTTTACCAGGCGATCAAGGACTCTATCACTGGACGTTTGGGTTAGGATTTCCACTATTGACCGAATGGACTTCGCGCATTACTCGACGCATCCCCTTACGATTAATTGCCTGGGAGTCAGTGTCTGGGCTAGCAAACCATGGCTCTGCTGAATTTTTTTCCACAGATAAAGGATGCCGTTTACGCTTAACACTTGCCTTCGATTTACCAGGAGGACTCGAAGGCAAGTTGTTGGAAAACATCGGTTTAGAACGCTGGCTAGAGGAAAATCTAATAGAGAGTTTAAACCGCTTTCAGGCTCAAATTGAAACAGAAGTGCTGCGCCAGGCGTAGGCTAACCAGCTAAATGAGGGGGGTGGGTTCATGCAACTTAACCTGCGCGTGGTTAAAGCAGAGAATTGCGAACTAGAATAAAGGTAATAACAGCGATTACGCTACACACTGTGGGGCACCAATATGGATGCCAATCAAGTTCTAAAACAATATGCAACTGGAAAGAGAAGTTTTAGATTACAAGAGTTAAAAAATCTGGATCTGAGTCGAGCAAATTTGAGTGGGATTGATTTTACGGGCTCAAATTTGAGTGGATCTAACTTGAATCATGCAGACTTGAGTAATACCAATCTTAATTGGGCCACTTTGAGGGGAGCGGACCTAAGTGGAGCTAACCTAAAAGGGGCTAAAATGCCAGATGGTTATAGGCATAATGACTATCTAGAATCTGCCAATCATCTTGGTATCTAGGACACGATTGAATTAAAGAGAGTTTAGTTGGAGGATCGTTATGTCAAAACGACGCAAAGGCAATAGAGAAGTCAAAAAACCGAAAGCAGTTTCTGATGGAAAAAAGAAACAAAAGAAAAATCATAAGAACTATGATAGTCCTATGTCAGAGCTATTGGACAGTTCAAAGTAAATTGTTTCTAATATTGCTTAGTTTTTCTGCCTCTTAAAACTAATGTTGATTAGCTACATTAAAAACTCACCTGCTGTTGGCATAAGTAGGTGAGTTTTTTCAACCAAATAACCCTAAAAATGAAACATCGCTTTGTCATACTGATTATAGGCGTAATTCGCTAGTAATAGATCGATCCACTTCAGAGCGAAATCTCGATTCGATTTACTGACTACTCGTCTTACGGTTTTTATCAATCTTGGGTTATGGGAGATAGCTATGGATAACGCAACCGAAGTCA
>CALHGI010000528.1 GCA_938029995.1 uncultured cyanobacterium
CAACACCCAACCCTAATTTTTAGCTTTGACTCTGCACTAGTCTCGATCCGGCTATTAGCCAGGTTTACAGATCGATTCATCCTCTAAATCAGCAACGGCTGATTGCAGAGACGCCTATAGCGTCTGCTAGGTTAGTCAATACAATGGCTATCCCTAAACGCCTTTAGCATCAACAGCTAACCTAGCGCGCAAACGTCCTAATGCATCAGGATGTTTGCTATATCCCATTTTTTAGCCTGCAGCTTTATTGGTCAGCTTGGGATGCTTTGTATTCTCGTGGTACCAGGTACAAAAATAAATACCACCACACCAGAATGACTAAGGTGGCTGGGGTGGTAATCCACCAGCGATGGAGCCAGATCCAGCTACTGGTGGGGATGACCAGGCCCGTCAAAACGATGGACCAGGGCTGACACCACCAGGGCTTGAGCTGCCACAGTGACTCAGGGGGGTGGGAGGGTTCCATGGATTTACAAAAGGGCTCAATCTACCCCACCAGCCTAGGGCAGCATGCCGCCAATGGGGGAGCCCCCAGCCTGAATTGCTTCAATTAGCGAAAAAAAAAGCGGTTGAAACAGCTAGTGCTGCCTCGCCCGCTTCTTGTTAACCCACCCCAGGAGCTGCCCGTAAAAACAGACAACCCCGGTTCTGAAATTGCTAATATCAACAGACATCAGCAAAACCTGAGGAGTTCGGTGGTGACTATGTGGGCCTCGTAACGTAGCCCCACGGTCGCCTCACGCGCCTAATCTAAACTTCGATACACATAATGTTGCGAAGCCGTTAGAAACATGTCGAACTATCAACTTGATTTAAGAATCTCACGAGAAGCTGACAAATAGGTGTAATTACTTATTTTCTTTATAATTCACCTCTAGCGGTTGCAATGGATACGTTTTGGCGATGATCCCCGGCCCACGATGATGGGATTATGGGTGGCGCTGCCCCTACCTGCGTGTTTGTGGGGTGGTTTTTTTATGGAGGTGCGTTAATGGTGTCTGATTTTGGCCGTGCCTACGATGTCAGTAATCTGGAGTTTTATCGCCAGCACCATGGGCGGCAGCTGTATTACCGATGGGAGGGGACGGTTTGGTGGCGGCGATCCCTGGGGGCTCCCTTAGAGCGGATTTTTGCGATCGCAGGCATGAACGCCACTAAGGTGTTTCTCTGTTCTGGTGAAAACGGTGACTATGGCCATCGCCTCAATCGGGAGCTGGGCCTTTATTGCGATCCCCAGACGGGGGATGTGCTCACCCGGTGGCAGCCCTTTGCGGATCAGCCCCCTGTGTCCGTCGTGCCCATTGCGAATCGCATGGTGCAGGGCGATGTCACCCCCAAGACCACCACCATTCCAGCGGGGGAGCCCTATGTGAAAAAGGTTCAGCAAATTCCCCTCACCTATCCCCATCCCCTGGCCGGTGATCCCAAGTATCGCGACCACTGTCCTGGTGACACCTTTCGGGGGACCGAATATTTCACGACCTATGGTGTGCGGCCTGGGGTCACGGCCCCTACACCACTGTGGGCGCGGGACTGTCCCTGGCTGCCCTGGATGAAGCTGGGCTACGGCCATCCGGCTCGGCTAAGGTTTGAAACCACCATTCGGCGGGTGGATACCTTTGAAGACCTGAATCCCAAGCTGGTGGAGGTGATTCGTCAGCGTGTCCCCATGTATCAGTACACGCCGGATGCGACGGATGAACCCAACGTCACCAGCACCACCTATTTCAAGCAGCATTTTGATGCCTACCAGGCCGGTGATGAATTTCCGATACGGGAGCTGGCTTAGGTGTCGATGCTGGCTGCATGAGCTGGGGGCTGCCATCCCTGTCCTGGGGCCTGGGTCCATGATTGTGGCGGTGGGGGATGCGAAATCTGCTGTATGGTTTCAACCGATTGCTATAGTTCTAAATGTATCGCTGGTCACCTGCTGACAGCGCTTCCTAGCAGCCGTCATTCTTGGCAATAGATGTGTTAGAGCCCGTTAGAACGATCGAAATTTATCAGAAGTCCCCGTCTCCTAAGCCTTTTACCGCAGGGGACACCATTTTTTCCGTGGGTGATGCTGGTGATGTCATCTACGGCATCATCGAAGGAGAGGTGGAGCTGTGGATTGATGGTGCAGTGGTGGAAACCATTCGCCAGGGCGACCTTTTTGGTGAAGGCTCCCTCGTCCATGTGGACCATAAGCGCTTTGAAACTGCGATCGCAAAAACAGATTGCCTGTTAGCCTTCCTCGATAAATATCACTTCCTCTTTGTGGTTCAGCAGACGCCCCTATTCGCCTTAGAGGTCATGCGCAGTTATTCCGATCGTCTGCGGCACTTAAAACAGCAATAAATCCAGACACGCTGTGAACTAGGGTTTCTGAAAGATGCACTCAACATCTCAGCGGTGATCCGGCAGCTCAGCCATGGTCAGTATTACCGTACTGATGGTGCAGTATGTTTCTCATCATCGTTTAGCTGTGCTAAGCACATACCGATCACCCACAGGATAATCAAACGGCTATGCCGTCTCTCCTTACACGTCTATTGCTATTGATTCCATCAATTAAAGAGGACTGCCTGAGGCAAGTCGAAAACGGCTGCGCCAACCGATGAAGCTGCCCACCATACTCCCCACGACGCAGCTTGACAAATCCCACAGGGCCGAGGTTCTGCCTTCAATGTAGTATTGGACCACTTCGGTGGCTAAAGCATAAAGCAGCAAAATTACTCCGGTGGTGGCCAGTGTCCTAAGCACTGACGTGCATGAACGATCCAGGACCGAAAAGACCAACAGACCCAAGGGGAGAAAAATTATAAAATTGCTCATAAAGTCTTTGATAAACCGTCGCTTGGGAGATAGAAAAGGTGGCTTGCCTTCATTGTTATAGACCGTAGGCACGGCCATGGAGATGATGGGCTGGAGCGGGCTTTGGTCACGAATTATCCCATCCGTCACCTCTGAAAAATCAAACGCAGCCACGGCGGACCGTGGCAAGGATGGCGACGATGGCTGCTGGTAATGGGCAACCACCTCTGCGGGGGGCATCGACCCCTGGTATAGGGCTAGCTGTTCAATGGTGCCAAGCCAGGGCCGGTCTCCGGTGCGTTCATTACCCAATAACAATGGGTAGTCAGGGTCCCAATTGGAAAAATCACCCTTGATGGCCCTCGATTGTTTCTGGAGCTTCCCATTGACGTAAATTCGACAGTTGGAAAAGTCATAGCTGACCATCACATGTTTTTGGCCGCCAGTGGTGAAAACATTGCGGGCAATAATCGGTGGACTCATGCCTGTCGGATGGCTGTGGGATGTGCGCATGCGGAGAACTAAATCACTGCCATGTTGGCCCAAGCTAAAGTTTCTGTGGAATGGGTCCTGGGAATAGGTAACAATGCGGGCTGGGCCAAATTGGTTAGGTTTCGTAGAGGAGATCCAGGCTTCAATGGTTAATCCTTGGCCTCGGTTGAGCTGCTCAGGCAAGCCATGGGGCGGCACGATACTTTTCACCAAGCCAGGACGTAGAAATTCAATTTTACTGGCGTTAAGATTGAGGGCTGCACCATTCACACAGGTGCCACAGGGGATAACAAATTGGTAGGGCCAGAGGACTAGGCCTAGAACAATAGCAGAATAAATTGCTAGGAGAATGTGCATAATAGTTGATTAATGTGACCGTTGTTCCGGGCATTACAGCCTGATGCCACAACTGCCTAAATAAGAGACGTTGCGTATAATTCTTGAAAAAAGATTCGCCGCTTGTATGGGAGTTTGCTGAAAAACTTTCTCAAAATCTCAGCGGTTATCCGACAGCCCAAACGTGATCAGTATTGCTAATGGTGAAGAGTGCGCCGCCAATCAGCGCTTAGCCTCGCTGCTAAGGCGTTGCGTATCTGCTGGGTAGCCATGTAGCCAGCGTATAAACTCCGTCATCAATGAGCCAATGATCCAAGAGCATCACCTAATAGGTGATGGCAATGACGGTT
>CALHGI010000529.1 GCA_938029995.1 uncultured cyanobacterium
GGCGAGAGCTTATCGCTATAGGTGGGGACGGTTAGGGGATAGTCCGTTTTCCATTGTTCAATTCGGGCTCGCCAGGCTCCCGTTTGGGCTGTGTCAACCGGCTGGTCTAGGCGGGATAGCAGCTCGGTGAAGACTGTTTTCACATCACCCACGATGGGCACATCCGGCAGCTTGCATTTGCCTACTTCGGCGGGGTCAATATCAATGTGGATAACCTTGGCATGCTGGGCAAACTGCTTCAGATTGCTGGCTACCCGGTCATCAAATCGGGCCCCAATGGCTACGAGCAAATCGCATTCGCTGACGGCAAAGTTGGCATAGGCTGTGCCGTGCATGCCCAGCATCCCGACGGAAAGAGGGTTCTTTTCGTCGAATATGCCCTTGCCCATGAGGGTATTGGTGACGGGAATTTGGAAATGTTCGGCTAATTGAGCAATTTCGTCATGGGCACCGGAGATAACGGCACCGCCACCGACGTAGAACAAGGGCTTTGTAGCGGCCTGTAGAAGTGCGATCGCATTATTAATCTGGCGAGGATTCCCCTTAGTTGTGGGTTTATAGCCAGGAATGGCCACCGAGCGTGGCTCAACGGGCACATAATCAAACTCTTCTAGCCCCACATCCTTCGGCACATCGATTAATACTGGCCCTGGACGACCCGACAGCGCAATATAAAATGCCTCTGCTACGATTTCCGCCATCTGACGCGGATCGCGTACAACATAGGAATGTTTAACAATGGGCAGGGTGATACCAAAAATATCCGTTTCTTGAAAGGCATCACTGCCAATGGCTCCGCGCGCTACCTGGCCCGTAATGGCCACCATCGGCACGGAATCCATTTGGGCAGTGGCAATGCCCGTAACCAAATTAGTTGCCCCTGGCCCGGAGGTGGCAATACACACCCCAACCTGGCCTGTGGCTCGCGCATACCCGTCCGCAGCGTGGGATGCCGCCTGCTCATGGCGCACCAAAATATGCTGAATATCGCCCCGCTGTTCAGCCTTATAAAGCTCATCGTAGACCGGCAATATGGCCCCGCCGGGATAGCCAAACACATGGCGCACACCATGACGCACGAGACTATCAATTAGAGCGAAAGCACCGCTGGCTCGCTGCATGGCGGAGCTTGCTTTAACAGAAGGCTGTACGGACGTCGAAGTCATGATGTTTAAAGGGCGTCAGGAAAGGAAAGACTGGGATAAATCAATTACTAGTGGTTGTTTATTTTACAATCACGCTTCAAAGGCTTCGCCAAACTTCACAGAAAAAGAGTTTTCTGACGTTGGCCATAGCCAACCCAGTTGCTCCAGAGGGATCTGTTTTGGGCTGGATATGGTTCGCTTATGGGCTGCTCTGTGAGCCTATCTAGGGTTGCACCACGCACCTGGGCCAGGGCAAAACTATAGGTTCAACATTCCCGTTAAATTCCCTGCCCATGTCCATGGCCCTAGGGCTACGTCACCACTTGATAACAAACCCAACCAGCCGTTTAGCCCAGCGCTCCACAAATAAACTCCAGCGCCGTCATCGGCTGTGTCCCAGCTCCCCAGTCTCCTATGCCCCGGCTCAATTGGGGTCGTTGCCACAGCTCCAGATGATCCACCGCTGGCTGACAGTAAAAATGGCCTTTGCTTTCAGCCGGTGATGGCATGTAGGTCGTCTGGTGAGTCCACCGATCGTGGCTGATGCGATAAACGGTTAGGTTCCCTGGCAATGGCATGCCCCATCCATCCATGGCGATGAGTCGACTACTGCCCCCGAGGCTTTGCCAGGCCATTAGTAATGGATAGGCAGCCACCACCCCGGCACTAAAGGCAATAACGGACAACGGCTGGTCTAATTGCGGGGCTTGGTCACCGTTGAGCAGCCAGGGTAGCCCCAGGGGGAAGGCCCAAACGGGTAATATCCATAGTCGGTCTGGAGTGCGACTCGGTGTGAGATGGGCTAACAGCGCTTGCAAGAAGTCGTGGGTTAATGCGGAGGAGTGATAACCGGGACAGAGGAGAATTTGCATATTTCTACCTTATCCGTCTGAATCGCAACAAAACGATTGCAAGGTAAAAAAACATGTCAATCGCTGTAAATTATTTGTCATTTATTAACGAAGTTCTGCTTGTTTCTGAGGCAAATATTTAGTCTTTATTAAAGATGAAGCTTTCCTTATTCAGGCTGATGAAAAATAGCATTAATTAGGACGGGGATCGTCTTCTGAAGAGTGATCCCCGTCTTTAAGGTGAATACAAAATTGAGCCTTAGGTTTTGGATTAAGCCTTGTTTTGTATTCGTTTCTTAACCCATTTTTAACGATCTATTGGGTTAGGAATGAACGGTGTTGGGAAGGGAAAACCTCCTGGTGCTGCTCAATGAAAATTCGTCTTACTCACTACACCTATCCCTCGGAGATCCGAACTATGGCAACCACTCTCATTAACATCGCGCTGCCTGTCGTCAACGAAATTATTGATGATGTGCTGACGGCTGGTCCCTCTGAGGCTTATCGGGAGATGTTTACTAGCTCTGATGCCCGTGATCGGTTAGCCACATTTGTTCTGAGTCGTTTGCCCGCTCGCTATATGACGGTGGCTGATAGTGGATGTTCTTTAGAGTTGCCGAGAAACTGTTATTCGGCGGAGCAGCATCGCCACATTCGTCAATTAGTTCACCAGGGGATTCAAAAGGTTATCACGCGTCCCGTTGCCCCGACGCCCGACGCCTTTATTCCGTCCACTTGGTTTGGCTAAGCTGTCCCTCACAATCTTTGCTTGCCTCCCTTAGATGAGGTGGAGGATGTCTTTCACAATCCTTGCTTGTCTCCCTTGGATGTGATGAAGGGTGTCCTCCACAATCTTTGTTTGCCTCCCTTGGATGAGGTCGCGGGTGCCCACCCCGCTAACCGTGCTCGCTTCCCTTTGCTGAGGTGGTGGGTGACCACCCCCCAATCCGGACGTTCGGTTCTACCCCATGGTCAGAGGGGGAATTTTACCAGTAGTCTCTAGATAGCTATATCAATAGTTTTGCCTGCCATTAGCGCTTGAACCCTGATGGCAGGTAAAGACATCCATGCATCTAGGGGTCAATGGTGGAGCAGTTTTTACCCACAATTAGTAGTTTGGTGGCCTTAGGAGAATTGGGGGCCGATGCCACAGATTGGGAAATGCCCACGTCTATGGCAGAGGAAACTCGACTCCAATATCAAGCTGAACGGGCTGAAACCGAGTGGCAAGGGGCTATTTCATCGCTAGGACATCTATTGCGGCAGACGTTGCCTCCCCCCAAGCCTCCCCCGAGTCGGTCACGAAAGTTAATGCGATCGCGTAAGCGCTCACCGCAGCCTCCCGCTGGTTTGCTATTGAGTGGTCCGTTCCCCATTCTCGATGCACCGGATCTGACCATGCAGCTATCTAACTGGGTGTTTATTCCGCCGCCGTTAGATCAGCTGGCCCAGTCTTTTTCCCAATTGATGCCCGCTGATGATAAGCCGCCGGTGGATGCATCAGCGGCACGAATTTTGCCGTTGATTGATGGTGATCCGTTGGCGGGCGAGCGCTTTTGTTTGCTGCTGACTGAGCGTTTTAGTGTCGTGCTGGTGCTCGGTCGCGATGCCGATAATGATCTGCGCTTTCAGTTTTCGTTCACGCCGATGGTGATTAATCAGGTGTGGCAATTGTTGCGATCGCGGATTTTCGTGACCACCCGCAAGCAGCTAGACTTCCTTGACCCCCTAGTAGAAACCTTCGCTCCCACCGAGCCCGACTATCGCATTGTCAGTCAGTTTAGTCGCTGGATGCTGTCCTCACTGCCTGCCCCCAGACCCCAGCCGGTAATTGAACGCATTGTGTCTTCGCCCCCAGAAGAGGCTCCTGAAAGCCATCCCCCCACCAAGGAAACCTATGGTTTGGACACGGAGCTGCTTAAGGCGATGGCCCATGAAATTCGTACGCCCCTGACCACCATTCGCACCTTAACCCGCTCCCTGATTCGCCGCAAAGACCTGGTGGACAAAGCCAAGCAGCGCCTGCATCAGATTGATAATGCCTGCACCCAGCAAATTGATCGGTTTAATCTGATTTTCAAGGCGGTGGAGCTCGAAGCTGCCACCCAAAAGGGACCGCGCTCCCTCCTAACGGCCACAGCCCTAAGTGAAATAATTCAATCCGCCATTCCTCAATGGGAGCAAGCCGCTACTCGACGCAATCTTTCCCTAGAGGTCAAGCTACCCAAAATGCTACCCATGGTTGCCAGTGACCCTGCCTTGCTACAGCAGGTGTTGACGGGCTTAGTGGAACTCTTCACCCACAGTGTGGCTGCAAAAGGTCAGATTCAGCTCCACGTGATGGCGGCAGGGGATCAGCTTAAGCTTGAGTTTCAGGCGGAGGTGCATCCCACCTGCGATCAGCGTCGCCCCACCCTGAAATCCTTGGGTAAACTGCTCATGTTTCAGCCCGACACCGGTGGTCTCAGCCTCAACCTACAGACGACAAAGGCGCTCTTTACGGCCCTAGGGGCCAAGCTCACCGTCCGCGAACGGCCTAACCATGGCGTCACTTGGACCGTGTTCTTGCCCATTGAAACCGCTAACTATCCTATCGTGTAGAATTACCTAACTCTTTCGGGATAGTAGGGTGGACGGGTGGTTTGGGACGGGACTGACTGGTCTAAAACGGCAGTTTCTTCTTGCTCTCTCGACCACTTTCAAAGTCCAGTTCCTTGAGCTTCTTGAGAATCCGGTTGTAATACTCACCCATGTATTCTTCAACAGTGGTGGTTTCAGACTTGTCCAAGCCGAACGTGCTATAAACCTCATCCATTTCAGCATCAAGGGGTTCGCTACCGGCACTGACCTCTGCAAAGGCTAGGCGGTCAGCAAACTGCCAGCCCCATTGGAAAAAGTTAGCAAACCCGCGGACACCGCGTAGTAAGCCTAGGGACATGGTTGAGACCTTGGCATCTTCCCCTGATAGTCGCTCACAGAGGCGGACCAGTTCATATCCACCCCAGGCGCGGCTACCCGCCAAGGGGAAGGATCGCTTATTGGTTTCCGGTACCTGCAATGCTCGCACTGCAAATCGGGCAATGTCTTGGGTATTCATGTAGGCAATGGGGGCCGCTTCACCCATGACCCAGATCGCCTGTTTTTCTAGTACTGGAATTGCGTACTGACCAATTAACCCTTGTAAAAAACCACAGGGTCTCAAAATTGTGTAGTTAATGCCCGACTCTTTCAAGAACTTTTCCGTGCAGTGCTTGATGTCCATCAGGGGCACATGGGGATATTTCTCAGAATTGAGAATGGAGATAAAAACGTAGCGCTCCACCTTGGCTTCCAAGGCCGCCTTAATCAGGTTAACCTTGCCGTGCCAGTCAACATCATAGGCAGAATCTTGGGGACGGGATGTGGCCGCATCAATCACAGCGGTGACATCTTCAAAGCAAGGGGGTAAAGATTTTGGGCCGCAGATATTTGCTTGAACTAGCTGTGCGCCCCACTCCCGCAAAAATGCAGCTTTTTGGAAGTTACGCACCAGACACTTAACGTCAAACCCTTCATCTAGGGCATTGCGTACAATTTGACGCCCCAGCGTGCCCGTTCCACCAACTACCAATATGCTCATGTTGGACTCTAAACAAAACTTAACGCTTTACTCAGCTTAACAGACGTCGCTTCGTTCGAAAACCGTAGGTCCCCACAAAAAAATGGTCGAACCAGCTACAGACGGCTGATTCAACCATTTTTTGTGGAAAATAAAAAATATCTGATGGCTTTGGATCTGAAGGCCGCTTACTCTAAAGAGCTCAATTATGAGAGGCGATCATCAGGTGAGCACCCAGCCATGGCAATCGAGCAATTATTCTTCAGCGCCCTGGAGCTTAAGCATCAAGAAGCCAACGCCTAAACCGACCATAACAATGACGCACATGGTGACTGCAACCGAAAAAATTTCTCCACCCATGGTGATTATTTATCCTCCTGTATATGCCTTCATGGTCGAAGGCGCTATGGTTTATGGTTTAAATTCCTTAACTATATTCTAAAACAGTTTGGCCATCTCACTCGGCTAAGGACTGATTTGACGATCGTGGTGGGGCTTATGGGGCGGGGCTAAACCCTCCCAGGTCACTATTGTCTATCTGATCGGGTGCGGCAGTTTGCTGAAATCCAGACAGTATCGCTAGCTGATTTAGGGGCTGGGTTCCCACATAAAATTCTCCATTGATTTCCCAGGTGGGATAGGCATTGATGCCCACCGTATTGCATAGGTCCACCTGGGCATTGACGCCACGGGCATCACATTCTACGTAAGGCAGCAGCTGGGCGGCATGGCTGAAGAGTTGCTTTTGGTGGGCACAGTGGGGACACCAGTAGGCGCCATACATGGTTGCCCCCGTATTGCTTAAGTAGTCTGCTAGCTCAGATTCATAGCTGGGGGCGCCGAGTTGTTCGATGGATACGGCTTGGCAACTATTGAGTGCGATCGCACTCAACACACCGATGGCCAACGACAGCCTCAACTTCCCTGTCCCCGCCATAGTTGCCCCTCACCATCTATCACTGCTAACCGTACCGCCTTGCCCATTGCTGCTCACGTTAGCAGCCTAGGGGCAAAACGCGGGGAACGATTTATTTCCAGGGCGGCTTTCCGCCCACGATCATTGCCCACGATTACCAAGGAAACTGCCACAATAGAACCAACTTTTGTCACTGGCCCATATCCTCTATAAGTCCTGCTCCAGGCTTTTTCAGAGTCTTTTTAGGGCCGTTAGTATTTCAGAGAATGACCTTATGAAGTCTTTTGAACTATCCACCGCCCTTAGCCGCCAGCTAAGTCGATGGCTCATCACCTGCTTCTCAGCAGTCCTGCTCTTTTTTTCTGGCATTCAACCCGTAGCCGCCCTGACTGAAACATCGGCGGCGCCAGCCCCTCCCCTATCTTCCCTATCCAGGGAAAGCTTTGTCGCTGCTGCCGTCCAACGGGTAGGAGATGCGGTAGTTCGCATCGATACTGAGCGCACCATTACCCGAAATGTGCCGGATCTCCTCTACGACGACCCCATGTTTAGGGGCTTCTTTAGCCCTGATACTTTTCAGCGCGTTCCCCAACAGGAGCACCTCAGTGGACAGGGTTCTGGATTTATCGTGGACAGTAATGGCTATATCCTGACCAACGCCCACGTCGTAGAGCAGGCCGATCGGGTGACGGTCACCCTGAAAGATGGTCGCCATTTTGACGGTACCGTCGAGGGGGCCGACGAACTAACGGACCTAGCCGTCGTCAAAATCGAAGCAGACCAGGAAGAATTACCTGTCGCCTCCTTAGGAAATTCTGACACCATTGCGGTTGGTGATTGGGCCATCGCCGTGGGGAATCCCCTCGGCCTAGATAACACCGTAACCTTAGGCATTGTGAGCACCCTCAAGCGTTCCAGTGCCACGGTGGGTATTCCTGACAAACGGCTTGATTTTATTCAAACAGATGCGGCCATCAACCCAGGTAACTCCGGGGGGCCCCTGCTGAATAGCCAAGGCGAAGTTATTGGCATTAACACGGCTATTCGAGCAGATGCCATGGGCATTGGCTTTGCAATTCCCATCAATAAAGCCAAGTCTATCCAAGACCAGCTAGCCCATGGGGAACGCATTGTCCATCCTTACCTAGGCATTCAAATTGCCGATTTAACCCCAGAGATGGCCAAGCGTAATAATGATGACCCCAACGCCAACATGATGCTTCCAGAAGTCAGTGGTGTCCTAGTTATTCGTGTCTTAACCGATACTCCGGCCGCCAATGCTGGACTACGCCGTGGTGACGTCATCACACAAATTGATGACCAGCATTTTGATACCGCTAATCAACTGCAGTCCTACGTTGACCAAGTCAAGATTGGTCAACGTCTAAGGCTCAGCTTGCGCCGTGGCGACCAAACTCAATCCGTCACCATCAAAGCTGCAGAACTCAACCTAGACGCCTAAGCGCCCATAGCATCCGGTCAGGTTAGCCAAGGCTATGAATACCCCCAAACATCGTGGGGAAGCAAGGTTAACCTGACCCGCCCATGTTCGCCGTTGCTGATTTAGGGGATGAACCGATCGATCAGACGCACTCTAGAACGGCATGGTTCAATCGAAATCATACCAAGGATCAGCAACGCCCCATGTTCTACGGTGTCCCAGGCATGGGTTAAACCCACAAACATTCAATAAGAAAGGGGCTGAGCATATGCTCAGCCCCTTTCTTATTGGCCCATCAGTCTAGAGAATCTCCTATGGAGTTGCCTAGGGAGCAGCCGTTTTGTCATCAATCAGAGCATTGTCATCCAAAAATGGTGACGGCGGATTTTGGGCATCGGCAGCACCCGGTGCCTTATCACTTGGAGCCTTAGTCCCCATCATGTCGTCAGCAAACATGTTCAACCCACCCTCACGGTCGTAAACACGGGCGGTGCGATCATCTAGAACCATATCCTGCAGGGCCATATTGTCCGACAAAAATGCCTTATCAAAAGACGGGTCCATCTCAGGGGTGGAGCGTTCTTCGTAGGCATTAAATCCTGTACCCGCAGGAATCAAACGTCCGATAATGACATTCTCCTTCAAACCACGCAACCAGTCAGACTTACCTTCAATTGCGGCTTCTGTCAGTACTCGAGTGGTCTCTTGGAAACTGGCTGCCGAGATGAAGCTGTCGGTGTTCAGGGATGCTTTGGTAATGCCTAAAAGGACCGGAGTATATTCCGCCGGAGCACCACCGGTAATCGACATAGCTTCGTTGACCTGCTCAAGTTGGCGAATTTCCACCAGCTCTCCAGGCAGCATTGTCGTATCACCACCATCTTCTACTCGGGCTTTGGAGGTCATTTGCCGAACAATGACTTCAATATGCTTGTCCGAAATATCAATTCCCTGGGACTGATATACAGACTGAACTTCATTCACCAAAAAGGTTTGAACCTGACGCAGGCTGATCATCGCAGACTCATGGACACCTTTGGTTTCACGGTGGTACTTAAAGAAGATTTCTAGGATTTGGTGAGGATTCAATGGACCATCGGTCAACGGCTCAGCCAAACTTACCTGCTGACCATCGGACACAATCATCGGTTGACCAGGTGCAATGGGGTATTCAGCCATCACACCGTCGTCTTCGACGATTTTCACCTCAACTGTTTCATCTTCACCATAAATAACCTGGGCATTACCCGGTCGGTCTGCCAGTACACAGGCTTCTTTGGGTTTTCTGGCCTCTAATAATTCTTCAATTCGCGGTAGACCCTGAATAATGTCACCGGTCTTAGCACGTTCGAAGATTAGCAGCACCAAATTGTCACCCCGCTGCACTAGGTCGCCATCCTCAATATGGAGTACCGCACCTGTGGATACTCGATAGGGCCGGGCAATGCGAAGAACAATACTACTCTCGTGGACCGCTACAACTTGGCCAGATTCTTTAGAAAGAATGCCTTCAGCTAAAGGATAGCCATCGACCAACAAGTCTCCACTTTTAACCGTGGGAGACTTGCCATCCAAGTCTAAAGTCACCAAGTCGCTATCCCGGACCACTAGGATACGACGGACGGACTCCACATCTTCTCGAATACCACGCACTTCCCCTGCGTCCTTCGCATGGATTTCTGTACGTGCTACTACCGCACCTGGTTCAATTTCATCCCCTTCTGCCACCAATAGGCGAGTTTGGGTGCTTCCTTGAGTTTGGTCTGCCGCAATGTCACGTCGAATCACCAACGTCTCTAAAATAACAACTTGGAGACGCTGAATTTCAGTGTTTTGTCGGTCAGGTACCAGCTCAATATCCGCCGTTAGCGTAGACGAAAATGACTCACTATCAATGCTGAGTGCTAGCTGCGTCCGTAGCAGTTCCACACTGCCCACGGACTTAACTCGCTCACCGTCTTTGAAGAAGATACGTTGAATTGCCGTAATCCCAATGGAATTATTATTACTGTCGCTAACGGAGTATTGGCTGGGAACAGTCGGACTGTCGGAAACTTCGTATTCCTGTACGGGACGTAGCAACAGCGCCGCTCCCTCAGGCGTTTCCACATACTCCACATAGCGCAGTGCTTCAGCAGTCACCCCTGGAATGACTTCTTCGCCTGCACTCACCAAGACACCATCTTTGCCACTGACGGCATCTGGGCTATCCACCATGTGAATATCCCCAGGTTTAACGACAATCTCTCGGAGAATGTCATTCTTTTGGGTAACTTCCACGACACCACTGATTTGGCAGAAGATATCTTTCACCACTTCGGTGCCGGCCTCAATATATTGGCCATCCTCCACCATCAGTAATGAGATATCTTTATTGACCTCATG
>CALHGI010000530.1 GCA_938029995.1 uncultured cyanobacterium
CCTAGCCATGCACCGCGTGAGCCAGAAGCATACAGCGCACTCGCTATGGTCAGGCTGAGAACCACATCGGTCCAACGTCGCCAACCTGTATGGCACCATGCCATTCCTGCCGCCACTGGCAAGACTAAGACGAAGTACCCACCGGTAAAGTTGTGGTGCCCGAGGGGAAAACGATTGCGAAGGGCATCGTAGAAATTGTCGGATAGCCACATGTCCGGGGTGGGTCGCCATAAGGCCAAGCTAATGATGGCGGCGATCGCCCCCATCCACACCAGTCCCTGGCAAAGTTGCCCTGGGCTCCATCGGCTATTGCGTAGGCTATATAGCAAAATTATATAGTAGCCAACCAACAGGGTATTTTGCACGGCCAGGATGGGAAAATCTGCCGTGGCGCTACTCACCAGGAGACAAATCATCAGCCCCCCCAGCAGCTTGTCAAGGCCAAATCCTAGATGGTAAAACGGTTGATGAAATCGTCGTAGCTGCCATAGACAGCCCGCCATGATGGCTAAAAAAGCCCCCTGCCAAACCCCTATCCAGGGCCAGCTCACCATCCGAAAATAGCTGTCGGGCAGCCAGGCAAATACGGCTAGCCCCAGTAGTCCTAGCCCCAGTAAGCTGTCATAGGATGTCAAACGGTTAGAAGTTCCCATGGGCTAATATGCACCCAGGCCTGTTAAAACAATGCGCAGGGTGGCTACCATTATTTCCAGGTCCAGATTAAGGGACCAGTTGTCGATGTAGTGCAAATCTAATCGGGCTGCATCGTCAAAGGTTTCAATATCTGACCGTCCCGACACTTGCCATAGGCCGGTAATCCCAGGCAACACCTGGTGACGGATATGGTGCCAGGATTCAAACTGAGACACATCTCGCAGGGGTAAAGGCCGGGGCCCCACCAGGCTCATTTGTCCCAGCAGCACATTAAATAATTGGGGCAGTTCATCTAAGCTGCTGCGCCGTAGAAATCGCCCGACGGTGGTTACCCGTGGATCATGCTGTAGTTTGAACATAATGCCGTCGGCGCTTTGGTTTTGTTGTTCTAGCTGTGGCTGTAGATGGGGGGCATCCACGGTCATGGTGCGGAATTTCCACACTTTGAATACGCTACCTTTTAACCCCATGCGATCTTGTTGAAAGAAAATAGGCCCCGGTGATGTTAGACGGATTGCGATCGCACTTCCCACAAACACCGGACTTAAGAACAGCAACGCCGCCAGAGACAGTCCATAGTCTAACCAACGCTTAATCCGATAATCGACACTTTGAAATGCAGAGGGCTCTATCATCAAGGTGGGTAAACCCGCCACAATCTCCGGCATGCCACGACGGTAGAGCATTTCTCGGCTGGACGGTAGCAACCGCAACGGGATATTAGCACTGCGCAATCGCCAGTATAGGCCTGAGGCAAATTCCACATCCGGCACATCTTCCGCCAGCACTTCATCGGGGCGAGCGGCTAAAATCCGATTAAATGTGGACTCCGCATTAGCGGTTGAAACCATCGCGGCCCCTACCACTTGATAATGGGACCGCCGTTCTAATGTCTGCGATAACCGATGCATCCGGTTCGGATTCGTAATCAGAAAAATGCGCGACGGCTGTCGGCTAACCCGTAGTGACGTTAGCAACCCGTTAGTGAACAGTCGAGTTACTAACACCAGCACAACACTACTAACCCAGGCACTAAAAAATAGGGAACGGGGGGCATCTAGCTTTGGATCATAGAAGTAGGCGACCACCAGGGAGATAAAGTAAACACAGCTCACCAACTGGGCTGCCCGCAAATAATCCCTGGCCCGTACGGTAGCCCCATAGAGGCCATAGTGGGTAAACAGCAGTAGCGTTACCCCTGCAAATAGCCAAAATAAACTGGGTAGCCCCAGCCATACCCACCAGACCAGTGGTTCTGGTATGGGGGAATAAAACTTATTTAGCAACCGTGCTACCTGCCAGGCCAACCCCAAGGCAAATGCATCGCTCAATAATAGGGTGACTATCCTAACGCTGTTCCACCCCAGATTTTTTACAGGTCTCCACCCCCGGGCAGCTCGAATATCTGTGCCAATGGCCAAAAGGAACTTTTGCCTACGGCCTGGTTTGAGGGAGGACGGCTCTTTCATTTAATGTCTTGCAAAACGATCACCCCTAGAGCAACCATCCGCTAAACCTTAACTAGATGAATGCCCTGAGTATGGCTCTAGGATAGACCGCATCGCCCGATTCATTAACTGCAGGGCAAATAATAGAAGGAAAACCGTATTGTTCACGATGTAGCGTCGCCATAGCCGCCGAGGTTCCTGGCACAGACGATAGAGCCACTCTAGCCCCCAGGCCATCATCCAGCGGGGGGCCTGGGACACGGTCCCACTGTGGAAGCTAAAGGCGGCTCCCACACCAATCATTACAGCGTTGAGTTGTCCCTGCTGTCGGGCCATCCATTCTTCTTGTTTGGGGCATCCTAAGCCCACAAATACGACGGCCGCGCCAGACTGATGGATACGAGCGATATCAGTAGCTTCTTCGTCTGGGGTCAGGGCTCTAAAAGGTGGGGCATGGGTGCCTGCAATGGCGAGGTTTGGAAACTGCTGTTGGAGATTGTGGGCCAGTTTATTTACCATGGCCTCGGTGCCGCCATAGAGGTAAATGGGTCGGTGTTCTTGAGCGGCGCGATCGCACCAGGCTAACATCAAATCTGGGCCATACACCCGAGCCTGATGGGCAATCCCTAAGCGCCGTAGTCCCCAAACTAAGGGCATGCCATCGGGGGTTATTAACGCTGCCTGGCTGAGGATTTTTCGATAGGCTCGGTTCCAGTAGGCGGTCATGACCACATGGACGTTGGCGGCGACGATGTAGCAAGATCGGTTTGCCTGGGACCATTGGGCGATGCGATCGCATACATCGCTGTAGTTCGTGGCATTAATGAACACACCCAAAATAGAAACCTGACGGTCATCCATTGCATTAACCCTGGTGTCCCTGAAGAACATGATTGTAGATCTCCATCACACGTTGATAATTAGTTTCAGGGGTATATTTTTCAAGATAAATGCGTCGAGCAGTTTGTCCCATTTGCTTGAGTTGCCCCAAATTATCGGCACACCATCGCAACTTGTCCTGCCAATCAAAAATGTCTCCAGGTTTTACCCTAAAACCAGTCTCCCCATTCCTGACCAATTCTGTCAAAGCGCCTAGATCAGATACCAGTGCTGGTCTTCCACAGGCAAATGCTTCTACTACAACTCGGCCAAAGGTTTCATACCAAAGTGAGGGTACCAACACAGCAGTCGATCGTTGAATCAGTTCTACAACAGTGGTTGCAGATTGGTAACCCAGGAAAGAAACTCCCAGTAGCTGATACTCCTGACAAAACTGTTCCAGTTCAGCCTTCTGCGGACCATCTCCTGCCAATATCAAACCCCAATCAGGCTGCTTTAGCTGTTGCCAGGCTTGCAAAATAGTCAAAATACCTTTTTCTGGAGATAATCGTCCTAAATATAAAAATGTAGGCCTGTCAGGCAAGGGTAGAACCTGTTGATGGTTTAGCGGATCAGATAAAAAGTTGGCTTTGATGTGCAAGCGATTTTCAGGAATGCCGATCTCAACCAGTTTTTTAGCTGCAAATTGGCTAG